>CAJMRD010000059.1 GCA_905215725.1 uncultured bacterium
GGCTACGCCGTGACCGGCAACTTTGCCAACAAGGCGTACAAAGAGGCCGCCAAGTACGGCGAGGCCGTGCTGCTCGCAAGCTCCGGGGACACCAATTTCGACCGCATACCCACCATGGCCGACATCAACGCGCGCATTGCCGCCGAGGCCGCGGGCGACGGGCTCGACTACGTCTACATCTGCCAGAACAACACCATCTTTGGCACCATGTACCACGAGCTGCCCGCTTGCGGCGATGTGCCGCTGGTCGCCGATGTCTCGAGCTGCTTTTTGTCGCAGCCGCTCGACGTCGAACGCTACGGACTCATCTACGCCGGCGCGCAGAAAAACGCCGGCGCCGCGGGCGTGACCGTGGTCATCGTGCGCGACGACCTCATCACAGATGGCCCCGCCTTTGCGCAGACGCCGCAGTACATGGACCTTAAGACCCAGGCCGCCAAGGGCTCCATGCTCAACACGCCCAACACCTTTGGCATCTACGTGTGCGGCAAGGTGTTCCATTGGGTCGAGGAGACCGGCGGACTTGCCGCCATGGCCGAGCGCAACTGGGGCAAGGCCAACCTGCTCTACGACCTGCTCGAGCACAGCGAGCTGTTCCATCGCACCACGCAGGCCGACAGCCGCTCCATCGCCAACGTCACCTTCCGTACCGGCGACGCCGAGCTCGACGCGGCCTTTGTCGCAGGCGCGGCCAAGCACCAGATTCAAAACGTCAAGGGCCATCGCCTGGTGGGCGGTATGCGCGCCAGCGTCTACAACGCCGTAACCATGGAAGACGTGCAGGCACTGGCCTCGTACATGAAGGACTTCGAAGCGCAGCATAGTTTGAGCCCGCGATCTAACTAGCCCGCAACCCGCGGGCCAACCAGCCACTTCAAACCACTTGTTTTAAACAAACCCGCTAAGGAGTTTTTCATGCGCAAGATTAAGACCATCGACGACATCACCAAGGACGGCAAAGTCGAGTTTGGCGAGGGCTACGAATTTGTGAGCACCGCCGAAGAGGCCGACGCGATCCTGATGCGCTCGACCGACCTGCACGGCTACGGGCTGCCCGAGGGCATCCGCGCCATCGCCCGCTGCGGCGCCGGCGTCAACAACATCCCCGTCGAGGAGTACGCCAAGAAGGGCGTCGTCGTCTTTAACTCCCCCGGCGCCAACAGCAACGCCGTCAAGGAGCTCGTCCTGGGCATGCTGGTGCTCTCGAGCCGCGGCGTAGTGCAGTCGATGAACTGGGTGCGCGACAACGCCGACGACCCCGAGATCCAGGTCGATGCCGAGAAAGCCAAGAAGGCCTTTGTGGGCCGCGAGCTCAAGGGCAAGCGCATCGGCGTCATCGGTCTGGGCAACGTAGGCTCCAAGGTCGCCAACGCCTGCGTCGATCTGGGCATGGACGTCTACGGCTACGATCCGTTCATTTCCGTTGAGCACGCGTGGGTGCTGAGCCGCGAGGTGCAGCGCGTGGGCACGCTCGAAGATCTCTGCCGCGGCTGTGATTACCTCACGGTGCACGTGCCCAGCAAGGCCGACACCATCGGCATGATCAGCACCGAGCAGATCAACCTGCTGGCACCCGACGCCGTGCTCATCAACTACGCACGCGAAACCATCATTGACGAGGACGCCGTCGACGCTGCCCTGCGCGAGGGCAAGCTGAGCTGGTTTAGCTGCGACTTTGCCACGCCCAAGACCGTCAAGATGCCCAACACGTTTATCACCACGCACTCGGGCGCCGGCACTGGCGAGGCCGAGGCCAACTGCGCCGATATGGCCATCAGCGAGCTCAAGGATTACCTGGAGAACGGCAACATCGCGCACAGCGTCAACTACCCCGCTTGCAGCATGGGCAAGGCGCGCGCCGCGAGCCGCATCGCCTGCCTGCACGCCAACGTGCCCAACATGATCGGCCAGATCACGGCCATCCTAGCCAAGGACAACGCCAACGTGCAGCGCATGACCAACGAATCCGCCGGAGAGAACGCCTACACCATGTTCGACACCGACGAGCACCTGGACAGCAGCACCATCGAGGCGCTCAAGCAGATTCCTTCGATGTATCGCGTGCGCGTGATCAAGTAGCGTCGGCTGATCTGACGGGCAGTTCCCCATGTGGCCTGCCCGTCACTGACATTGAATGCCCACGGAAGCGCCTTTCGCACGAGAGGCGCCCCCGTTTTTGTGAGTACTCCATTAAATGCACTGAGCCGCTTCTTGGCATACAATCTGTATGTTGACCTAACTATCTGTGAGGTGCCTATGGTTGATACAGATTTTGCTTGGCGGCTTACGCAAGAACTCGTGCGGATCGACAGCTCAGACCCGGGTGCGTATGAGGACGAGATTGAGCGCTATATCAAAGCGTTGGTTGAGGAACGGTTGGCGCAGCTGAGCCATCCGGTGCTCCATGCCGTGCAGGTTGAGGAACTCGAGGTGCTGCCCGGGCGCCGCAACCTTATGGTCACCGTCCCGGGACGGAGCGCGGAGCCACGGCTCGTCTATATCTGCCATATGGATACCGTTACGCTGGGCGATGGCTGGGACGCAAACACGCCGCCACTCGGGGCGGTTGTGCGTAACGACAAACTCTATGGCCGTGGCGCCTGCGACATGAAGGGTGGCCTGGCCTGCGCCATTGCCGCACTGGTCCATACGCTCGAGCGCGTGGTAGCGGATGGCGCGCTGCCCCGCCGCGGCTTTTCGCTCATCTGCTCGGTCGACGAGGAAGATTTTATGCGTGGCTCAGAGGCCGCGATCGATGCCGGCTGGGTCGGCTCACGCGAATGGGTGCTGGACACCGAGCCCACCGACGGACAAATTCAGGTGGCGCACAAGGGACGCACGTGGTTCGAGATCGAGATGGCCGGCGCCACGGCACATGCGAGCCAGCCTTGGAAGGGCGCAGACGCCGTCGCCGCCATGGCCGAGGTCGTGTGTTCGCTCCGTCGCGCGTTTATGGCGCTGCCCGCGCACGATGAGCTGGGGCCTTCAACCATCACGTTTGGCCAAATCGAGGGCGGATATCGCCCCTATGTCGTGCCCGACCGCGCCAAAGTCTGGGTCGACATGCGTCTGACGCCTCCGACCGATACGGCCGCCGCGAAGCGCATGGTAGAGCTGGCCATCGCCGGCGCCGAAGCCGCGGTCCCCGGTTGCCATGGCAGCTACACCGTGACGGGCGACCGCCCCGCCATCGAGCGCGACCCAAACTCTCCCCTTCTAGCAGTGCTCAAGCGTGCCGCCGATGACGTGACGGGCGCGGACACGACCGTCGGCTTCTTTACCGGCTACACCGACACCGCCGTCATTGCCGGCAAGACAGGTAACCGCAATTGCATGAGCTACGGTCCCGGGTCGCTCGCGCTCGCGCACAAGCCCAACGAATATGTGCCCCACGCCGATATCGTTCGTTGTCAGAACGTGCTCATCGCGCTCGCCGATAACGTGCTCTGGGACGCGAGCGGCCAAGTTGGGGCATAATAAGCCGCGAACAAACCGACTCGTGCGTTAGGACCACCCATGAAAGCACTTCCGTTTCCCTGCATCCGCCCGGCTCAGGACCGCGTGCTCGAGGCGCTGCCTGCAATGGGCAGCATCCTGAGCGGCAACGATGCCCTGCGCGGAGCCATTGCCGATGGGCTCATGCTCAAGGATCCGGGTGCGGCGTATTACGCGTACGAATGCTCGGGCGAGCCGGGACGTGCGACGGGTGTCGTGGCGATCTGCCCGACGAGTGTACTTGCGGGCGGCAAGGGCGATGCCAGCGCCGACGTGGCCGCCGCTGCGCACGCGATCGCCGAACTCAAAGTTCAGCCGCGCCCCGTGTCGCTCGCCTACGAGGCGTCGCCCGTCATGGACATCATCCTGGGCGCTGCCAAAGAGGGCGCCTCGCTCTACGCCGTCACCGACCCCGCGGGCATTACGCACCGCGTGTGGGAGGTCAAGCGCGAGGACGCCGTCGGGGCCATCCGCGCTATGCTCGACCAAGCACCGGAGCCGGCACTGGCCGACGACCCCGCCTACGCTGCCGCGCTGACCGGGGCGTCGCAGCTGCTGGCCGATGAGGCCCGTTCCGCCGGAACGTACACCGGCAAGGAGCCGTTCAACTTTACCGTTGCCGTGCTCTTCCCCGCTGCGCAGGTCAGCGGCGGCGCGCCGCAGGTTCCGACGGGTCTGCTCACGCACCAAGTCGCGCGGTTCTAGCAAGACCAGACCGCGCAGCACAAAAATCGGCAGCTCAACAAACAGGGGGCGGAGATGCAGCAGGTACATGCATCTCCGCCCCTTTTGCGTCGAGAAGTTATGCCGGTGACCCGAGCCGCCACGCTCGCGTTATCCGCGCTGCGGACCTGCAGTAGCCACAAGCGGTTCAAGGCCCAGCTCGCGTGCGTAATCCTCCTGCGTAAAAATCTCAATCAGCTCAAACGTGTCGGATTCGTCGTCAAACGCAAAGTGCAGCACCGAGCAGTTGCCCGGCACACGGTCGCGCTCGTCTGCCGCCGCGCCCCGCACGTGGTCCAAAAACTCCTTGATAGCCGAGCCGTGGCTCACCGCGAGCACGCACTCGTGGTCCGGACGTCGCATAAGATCGGTTATCGTCGCCGCCATGCGCTCGCGCACCTGCATCTGGCCCTCGCCGCCAAACTGACGATAGAAATCTCGCCACGGCCGCTCGGGCATAAGCATCACGCGCTCGGCCTCAAAGTCGCCAAAGAACCACTCACGCAGACCGTCCAGGCGCTCGTACGCCAAGCCCGGCCACAGGTTGGCGATAGTCTGCTCGGTGCGATGAAGTGTGGAGGTGTAGGCATGATCGGGTTCAATGCCGCGCGCACGTAAGAACATGCCGGCACGTGCCGCCTGGTCGCATCCCAGCTGCGTGAGCGGCGAGTCACTCCAACCCTGAATAATGCGCTTAAGGTTGAATATTGTCTGCCCATGACGAACCAGATACAGGTCTTTATTCATAGGGGTCCTTTCGTTCGTTACCAATCAAGGAGCGAAAACGCACCGTCGCAATAGCCAAAATGAAGCACGGCACCGTTGTCGGGTAGCTCTCCCCCGCCAGTCACATACTCAAGAAACTCCTGGCAGGAAGAGCCGTGGGAGACTGCCAGCACACAGTCGTGCTGCGGCCTGGCCATGATGTGGGACAGCGCCGCGACCATGCGCGACTGGAGCTCGCCTTCAGACTCGCCACCAAAGGCCACCGGATAATCGCCCCAGGGCTGCGGCGGCATCTCGCGATTTGATGTACCCTCCAGCGAGCCCAAATGCCACTCGCGCAGGTCATCGACCAGCTCTATCGAGCGGCCCTCACCAGCAATTAGCTCAGCCGTATGCCGCGCCCGGCCCAACGGCGAGGAATACACACGGTCAAAGGTCACGCCACGCGCCTCAAACGCCGCGCGCGTCGCCAGCGCCTGCTCGCGCCCGCGCGCCGTAAGCGGCGAATCGTGCCCACCCTGCAAAATGTTCTGCACATTGAGCTCAGTCTGCCCATGCCGCACCAAATACAAATCTGCCACACGTCCTCCCCTCGCACCACCGCAAAGGGGACAGGTACCTTTGTAGTGGTTTACCGCCGGATCACACCGCGGTGACGCTCAGCTACACCAGTACGTCGGCAAGCGGGCGCTTGGGTACGTGGTGCACCTGCGCCTCGTCGCGCCAGTAATTAATTGAGCCGTCGGGGTTGGAATCGATCGCATCAATCACCTGCGTCTCGGCCGGAACGCCAAACGCCATGATCAGCTTGAGCTCATACTTGTCGCTATCGAGCCCCATGGCATCGATCGCGTGGGGCGTAAAGGCCTTGAACATGCAGGCAGCCACCTCGGGCGTGGCGCTGCGGGCGGCGAGCATCATCGTCTGCGCGGCAATGCCCGTGTCGACCTCGGTAATAGGAGCGGCGGGCTTGCCCGGAACGGCGCGCTCGGCAAGAATCGCGATGTAGCCGGTCGGGCGCTCGCCCTCGGCAGGACCCGACCAGTCCTTAAGCGCGCCGGCCCATGCAAGCTCGTCAAACACGCGAGCGCAGTCCTCGGAACCGCTTACCACATGAAAACGCAGACGCTGAGCATTGGCGCCGCAGGGAGCCAGGTGCGCCAGTTCCGCCAGCTCGAGCAAAAACTCGCGCGGCACGCGCATGGACTCGTCAAAGCGACGGCACGTACGGGCGCGGCGGACCAGCGCGTCAAACGTGTCCAGGCCGAGCTTTTCGCAACCTTGCTTTGCCATCGACTCCGCGCTAGACGGCGCCGCGGGAACTGTTTCGTTCATAGGGACCCCCAATTTCGGGCAATTGTTCTTAGGAAAATCTAACCTAAAACGTAGGCAATAACGAACAGGGCCGCAATGTTCTACACCTGTTGAATAGAAAATCGCGACGTGGGGAACAACGGAAACAATTCGGGGCCTTTGGGTTACGTTTCACCCTCCCCGACCCATACGTCAGCGCCTTTAGGCGATACTGGTCGTAACGATCAAGGCTTACGCCGCACGGAAAGGAGACATTATGGGCATCTTTAAGAATGATGACCAAAAATCGAGCCAGTTTGGATTTGACGAGAAAAGCATGGCAGGCAAGGCCGTCAAGGCCGTGCGCTGGATTTACGCCATCACGGGCGTCTTGGCGCTCGTCGCCGGCATCGCACTGCTGTTTGCGCCCGCCAAGTCCCTCGTCTTCTTAACGACCGTCTTGGGCTTCTACTTTGTGATCACGGCCGCGATCAGGCTGTTTACCGCTGTTTTCGAGCCACTGCTGCCCACCGGCTGGCGCGTGACGAGCATCATCTCCAACCTACTCATTATCTTGGGCGGCGTCATAATCCTGCGCAACCAGGCCTTCTCGACCGCGACGCTCACCACGATGGTGGTTATCGTGGCCGGCTTTGGCTGGATCGTCGAAGGTGTCATGTCCATTCTGGAGTCCGAGCTTTCGTCCAACCGTGCCCTCGCCATCCTGAGCGGCGCGCTCTCCATCATCGCCGGCATGTTCGTGTTTATCTATCCGCTGTGGTCGGCCAAGATGCTCGTCATCTTTAGCGGCGCCGCACTGCTGGTGTTTGGCGTAACGCTGATTGTTCGCGCTATTCAATTTGGCAAACTGGTGCACTAGATGCCGCGAACGCTCTTTATTGATGCAGACGCCTGCCCGGTCACGCGCGAGTCGATTGACTGCGCGCGGCGGGCGGGCGTCGCCGTCGTTATCGCCGGCAACAGCACACAGAACCTGGAACGCCACATTCGCCGCGACGATCCGCGCGACGTCGAGCATGCGCGACGCGGATTTTGGGTCACGACGCTCGATGTGAGCGTGGGCGCCGACAGCGCCGACTTTGCCATTGTCGAACGCCTGCAGGCGGGCGACGTAGTCGTGACGCAGGACATTGGCTTGGCGAGCATGGTGCTCGGGCGCGATGCCGCCGCCATCGGCGTGCGCGGGCGCGTCTACGATAAGGCGACCATCGACATGCAACTGTTTATTCGCCACGAGGAAAAGAAGGTGCGCCGCGCCGGCGGTCGCACTCGCGGTCCGGCGGCATTTACCAGCGAAGACCGGGCCCGCTTTAAGCGCAACCTCACCGAGCTGCTGCGCTAACCAAGGTAGATTTTCGGGACATGCCCGGAAATCTACCTTTTTGTTTTGAGCGGTGTGAGCGCTCGGAATCCATGGCTCAACAAAAAACGGGCTTCAAAATGCCATGCGTCGCCGCATTGCGCAGGCGCCGAGCATGGCTATTTGAAGCCCATTTTTTAAGCCTACTTAGAGGCCGAAGGCGGATAGGATAAGGCCCCAGCCGGCGCCGATGACGTACATCATGACCAGGAACACGGCGTTTTCACGAGCGCTGCGGTTGGTGCGGAACAGGACAAGATAGCCCACGCCGGCGGAAATGAGCGTACCGGCGAGCATCGGCGCCAGCTGTAGCGCGCCCTCCAGGTACAGCTGCGTAATGACCACGCTGGCCGAGCAGTTGGGGATCAGGCCGACGAGTGCCGAGCCCAAGACGGCGAGCGTCTCGTTGCCACGCAGGAACTGCTCGATCGCGGACTCTCCGAAGGTCTCGAGCACGGCAACTAGAATCAGCGTCACCAGGAAAATAAAAACCGAAACCTGCACGGTGTGCGAGATCGCGCTGCGGATAATCGACAGGACGGGCGCACCTTCGTGGGAGTGACCGTGGTCGTGCCCATGGCCGTGGTGGTGCTCATGCTCGCTTGCGTGACCGTGGTCATGGCTGTGTCCGTGGTCGCGCTCGTGTTCATCTTCATCATCATCGCAACCGCAATGGTCGCGCTCGCACAACTCGTGGATGTGGTCGGCGCTCACGCCCGCCTCGGCCACTTCATCAATGATGTCGCCCCCGGTATGGTCGTCGTGCGCGCAGTTCACATGAGCCGGATTGGCAGCGGTCCCCAGCACGGTACGGCGAATCGCCGCATGCGCGCGGGCATTACGACGAAGGCCGCGGATAGCCGCGTCCACGATAAAGCCCGTGACCAGCGCGATCAGTGCCTTCGAAGCCAAAAGCATCGCCATGGTCTGCACGGGCACCTGCTCGGCGAGCAACAGCGGCAGCATCTCATCGGAGGTCGAGAGGAACACGGCGACCAGCGTGCCCAGCGTCACGACACGGCCGGCGTACAGCGTTGCTGCCATGGCCGAAAATCCGCACTGCGGCACAATGCCCAGCAGCGAGCCAGCCACGGGACCCGCAGCGCCGGCGCGCTTGATAGCGCCGTTGACGCGGTCGCCCGCAACGTGCTCAAGTGTCTCGAGAGCAAGATACGTCACCAACAAAAACGGCGCCAGCGAGAGCGTGTCCTTGCCGGCGTCGAGCAGAATATCAATCAGCAAATCCATGACGGATGGAACCTTTCATGTCTTTCGGCAGCATTGTAAAAGTCCTAGCGGTCAACTAGGGTATTGTAGTTGTCCTAGGCGCGATGCCAATAGTTGCCCATGGTAAACTATCATCTCGCCACATCTCAATGAACCCGAGCCGCGCGGTGCGGCCCGTCCAAGGAGCAGTTATATGAACGTTTCACAAGCACTCGAATACGAGCGCCAGCCGTTTATTCCCATGTTTATCTATGGCGATCACGGCGCCATGGAATCCGAGCGCCAGAAGGGCGAGGAGGCCCTTAAGGTGCTCGAAACCGAGTACTTTACCGCCGAGGGCGACCCCAGCTTCGACTTTGCCACCGTGCGCGACCTGGCCGACCGCAACCGCGACCTGTGCGACCAGATTGGCGAGGCACGCCTGCGCAACGTGACGCCCGCGACGCTTTCGCGCGGCCTGTCCGATGCCGACACCTGCGCCGCCATCGGCAAGATGCAAAAGCGCACCGCCGCGTCCGTTATGCGCGAAATCCGCGGCGACCGCGACGCGCTCGGCGTGGCCTACGCCCGCAAGCCCATCCAGGGCACCGTGCTCGGTATCGACATCGAGACCACCGGCCGTGCACCCGAGCGCGGTTATATCATCAATGTGGGTTGGGAGATCATGGAGCTCACCAGCGACGCCGTCCCGCATGACGCCGAGGCACACTACTGCGGCCTGCCCGACATCTACCGCGGCGAGGATGTGCCGCTATCGAACATCCATCACATTACCTGGGACGACATCGACGGCAAAAAACCATTCCGCGAGAACAAGGAACTGCAGAAGCAGCTGCTCAAACTTATGAAGAAGTACCCGTACATGGCGCATAACGCCGCGTTCGAAGACAGTTGGTTCAAGATCCACCTGGACGGTTACGCCGAGGCACGCCGCGCCGGCAAGATCATCGTCATCGACTCGCGCCAGATCTGCCGCAGCCTGGATGCCGACGTCCGCTCGCTCCCCCGCGAGTCCGCGCCCGCCGCGCTCGAGAACTGGGCGCGCCGCCGTGGCACCCTCGCCGCCGACGCCAACGAGCAGCACCTGGGCCTCGACGACACCGACCTCATGCTTCGCACCGTCCAAGCCGAGTTCAACCTCAAGAACCTGTTTGCCAAGTAGAAACGTCTACGCCAAACTCCGGCGTAGATCACGAGCGGTCTCGCAGCGGGAAACCCCGCAGCGGGGCCGCCCTACGTTCCACAGATAGATCTGCCATCACAAATTCTGAACCCTCATTTTGAACGATTTCGACCAATTCCCGACACGTAATTCGTTGTCGGATGGTGATGCATCGATATCAAATGTGCAGCAATTGAGTATTTATATGCTATAGCTAAGCTGCGAAAACTTTTATTTAGGGCATACCAACCCATAATTGCGTCAAGCTTTTGGACAGCATTTGGCTAGACCTCTAAAACGACTTTTCCACTCAGCGCCGTCAACACGGCATTAGCTGACACGATATATATCATGAGTATCGTATTGTCACATACCACTGCAAAAGCGGTCTACCAGGCCGCGTATTCGGTGTCTGCGAAAGGCATCGAGTCCTGTAGCCCTGCCGCGATTTACGGATCATGTCCCACCGGAACGCTCCTTGACGCAGCCGCAGAATGGCTCACCAAACATGATGTTTCCTTCGACGCAAATGATTCCCTCGAGGTGATGGTGTTTGATCGCAGGAACGCGCGCTACGCGATGGACTGTCAATGCCACGTTTCTTCAAAACGATTCTCGAACTCACGCTTTGTAGAGCTTAAAGATGGCATCTTCGTTGTTGGCGTTGAGCTTTGCGCACTTCAGGCCGCCACCTATCTTTCTTTTCGCGAACTAGTGGAGTACTACTTTGAACTGTGCAGCGCTTACTCCCTTGGAACCGACTCTTCCACCTCCTATACCGAGCGTTTCGCGCTCACCTCGACCGAGAGATTAAAACAGTTCTTTAATTCCATTACCAGATGCGACGGTCTGGCTCTTGCCCGAAAGGCGATCCAATGTGTGCGCGACGGATGCCGGTCTCCTATGGAAACGGCCTTTGTCATGATGCTAACGCTGCCCAAAAGCGAAGGAGGGCTTGGTATTAAGGGAGTTGAGACCGATTACGAGGTGCAGGTCACCGCTGCAGCGAAGAATCTCACGAGACGCAAAAAGTTCTTTATGGATGCGTATCTAAAGAAATCTCGCACAGACATTGAATACAACGGTTTTTATCATGACGCGGAAGAAGACCGCGCCATCGATGAGGAACGCAAGAATGCGCTTGCGTCCATGGGATACGGAATCATCACCGTCAGTCGTTATTCCTTTATGCATGCCAGCGCTTTCGTTAGGGTCATGGAGGCGATCCAACGAAAAGAGGGCATACGCCCCTCGCGTCTGCCAAAAGACTTTCAAATCATGCAAGAAGACCTGAGACAGTTTGTACTCAGAAGGTTTATTGAGGAGAAGAAACGAATCCAGGAGGAGCTTCGCCAGGATTCCGAAGAGCGCCAACGAATCGACCTCGAAAAAGCAATGCTCGAAGGCATCACATTGGACGATCCGACGATTAACGAGGCTCCGGCAATCGATGACATGCAGACTGTCGAACCCGACAGCCTATCACTCAACCAAACAAGCAGCTTCGCGCCCGAGGGCAGGATCTTCGGGGCCGGAAGCTAGACCGGCTAACAAGGTGGGCACCTTAGCGACGTGCAAAATTGCGAGTATTCAGCAGAGCCGGGTGTCTATCACCCTCGAGTGGATCCAAATGTGAAGCGAAATCACTCTTGCGTGAGAGCGTTAGGCAACATTTGAGGAAGAACTCATCGGATTAACACCCTAAGATAACTCTTGAACTGCATTATATGGCCTGCAATAAATTAACGGACCCCCTATCGTTGCAGAATACTCCAATTTTTGCACGGCTCAGGGGCACCCACCCCGGCATCGGCTATCAAAACCGCTCACTCCGGGATCTCGTCCACTATTCCCCATCATTTTGTGCAACGAATTACCTGAACGTCATTGACATATGAACATACACTCATATAATCGGAAGCAAGTTATATGAGCGCATGTTCATATGAAAGGATATTGCAATGAGCATCCGCGTTGATGAAACGAAACCCGACATCGAGGCCACCGAACCCGCGATTCCCACCACCTGCTCGCCCGAGAACCTTCCCGACGAGGAGCTTCTCTACGACCTCGCCGACCTGTTCAAGGTCTTCAGCGACACCACGCGCATCAAGATCCTCTATGCCCTCATGGGCCGCGAGCTCTGCGTGGCGGACATCGCCGAAACGACCGAAACCTCGCAGTCCGCGGTGTCGCACCAGCTGCGCACACTCAAGCAGTCGCACCTGGTTAAATTCCGGCGCGACGGGCGCAATATCCTATACTCGCTCGCCGACGACCACGTCTACACCATGCTCAACCAGGGCATGAGCCACATCTGCGAATAGCGACCAACCACGGTACCAGCGCGGCCTGCACCCAAGCCGCAAATACGGGGAAAGGAATCCACCATGAAAAAGCAGTTTAAACTCGACGAGATCGACTGCGCCAACTGCGCGCGTGAGCTTCAGGACGAGCTGGCCAAGCTCGATGGCGTCAAGTCCGTTTCGGTCAACTTTATGACCCAGAAGTTGACGCTCGAGGCCGATGACGCCGAGTTCGACGAGGTCCTCGACCGCGTTGTGGAGTTCACCGCCGACGCCGAGCCGGACTGCGAGATCATTCTCTAGCCCAGGTTTACGCCAACCCGCAAGGCCGCGCTTGCCGCGGCCTTTGCTCGCGAAATTATATGAGCGAGTGTTCATACATTCAAATGGGAGGATACGAATCATGGCCACCGCCGACCCCAAGAAGAAAAAGAAGAAGCGCAAGAAAAAAGAGTCACTCGAGCATAAGCGCAACCGCATCCTGGTAGCGCTGGGCATTTTTGCCGTGGTGTACGCCCTCGATGAGCTCGGCACCCTCACTGCCGCATTCGGCACCCCGGGCGACATCTACGCCAGCTTCGCACTGTTCCTCGTGCCTTTTTTGATTGCCGGCTACGACGTGCTCCAAAAGGCATACAACAACATCCGCCGCGGCAAGGCGTTCGACGAGAGCTTCCTCATGGCCGTCGCGACCATCGGCGCGTTTGCCATGGTGCTCTTCCCCGACACCGACCCGCACATGGCCGAAGGCGCCGCCGTCATGCTGTTCTACCAGTTCGGTCAGCTGTT
>CAJMRD010000060.1 GCA_905215725.1 uncultured bacterium
CAGCGGATTGGGTCATATGAGCGAAAGCCCGCCAGAGCGAGCAAGGTGCCTTGAAACGAGGCGGCATTGATCTTTTGATCATGCCGCCGAAGTTGAAAGGCAGATTGCCGCTCTGGCGGGTTTGCAGCGTCAACTGGTTACGCGGTTTGGTAAAACCGCGTAACTCTAGTAGTTGGCTTCGTAGCCGTTGCCGTCACCGGTGGGCTCTTCGTAGTAGTCCGAATCGCTTGAATCGCTTGAATCGCTTGAGTCATCGGAATCGTCAGAGCTGACCGATGAGGTTGCGGTACCGTTTGCGTAATCGTCAGACGTGTTGTTGTTCAGGTCGCCGATCGTAGAGCTGGAACCGTCGGAAAGACCCATGGTGTTGGGACCCTTGGGATCCTTGCCGGCATCGACGCGCTCCATCATTTCCTTGAGCTCGTCCTCGTAGACAAAGACGTAGCTCACACCGTCGATCATGGTGCTGTCGTCGGCGTACGAGGGCAGGTTGGCCGAGTAGATACCGTCGACATCCATACCGCGCATGGCGTTGACCGTAGCCACGATATCCTGAACGCTCATATCGGTTACGAGCATATCGGACAGCGAATTAACCAGGCCAAAGATCTTCGTGGCATCGAAGTTATTGAGAATCTGGTTGGCAAGGGCGCCAAGCACCTGACGCTGGTGGCGCATGCGCGTGTAATCGCCGTCGGCATAGGTGTAGCGGCAGCGGGCATAGGTAAGGGCGGTGGCACCGTCCATATGCTGCTGGCCAGCGGTAATCTTAATATCCAGGTGCTCGGGGTCGTCAACATCATCGGTTGCGTTAATGTCGATACCGCCAACCGAATCAATCAGCGCCTGCATACCGTCGAAGCTGACCTCGGCATAGTGGGAAATCTGAACACCGCACAGCTCGTTGACCGCCTCGACCATGGCCTCGGCGCCGCCAACGGTATGGCAGGCGTTGATCTTCATGGTCTCGCCCTTGTACTCGACCTTGGTGTCGCGCGGAACGGAAATGAGCGTCGCCTGCTTTTGCGTGGGGTCGATGCGTGCCAGGATAATCGAGTCGGCACGATACGTATCCTCGCCCGGACGGCCGTCGGTGCCAAGAAGCAGCACGTAGAACGGATCCTTTGCCTCATCGGTGTCAACCAGAACCCGACGCAGATTGTCGGTAATGACATTAGAATCGCCGAGCTTGCCCATAATGGTGGCAAACCACAGGCCGGCAGCGGTAGTGGCACTCAGCAGCACGCCAAGCACGACAATGAGCGCGACGTGACGAATCGTGTGGCTACGACGACGTTGACGAGCGCGCTCGGAATAGCGAGCCACGTTATCGCGACTGTAGATCTTGGCCTGCGCACCAGTTGAGGGTCTTCGGGCGGTGGTATCCGCGAGGGGCTTTTTATTAAACATAGGCAACCTGTATTAGTAGATGACGGGATCGGGGACGGTAGCATGCTCGACATGCGCGCCGAGCGCCTGCAGCTTTTCGACAAACTGCTCGTAGCCGCGCTTGATGTGATGGATGGCCGAAACCTCGGTCGTCCCGTCGGCGATCAAGCCCGCTACGACGAGGGCCGCTCCGCCACGCAGATCGGGCGAGGTAACCTGTGCACCCGAGAAGCCCTTGACGCCATGAATCATGGCATGATGGCTCTCGATACGAATGTCGGCACCCATGCGCACCAGCTCAGAGGCAAACATAAAGCGATTCTCGAAGATGTTTTCGGTAATAACGGAACTGCCGTCGGCAAGGGCGGAGAGCACCATAATCTGCGCCTGCATGTCGGTCGGGAAACCGGGGAACGGAAGCGTCTGGATGTCGACCGGCTTGATACGCTCGGCACGGTTCACATGGACGCCATCTTCGACGCGCTCGCAGTCGATACCCATGAGCTCCATCTTCTTGAGCACCATGCCCAAGTGAATGGGGCAAAAGCCCGTGACATCGACACCGCGATCGTCGGCCATCAACGCACCGGCAACGATAAAGGTACCGGCCTCGATGCGGTCGCCCACTACGCGATGGGTAACGGGATGCAGCTCTTCCACGCCCTCGATGGTCACGACAGGCGTACCGGCGCCGACAATCTTAGCGCCCATCTCGTTGAGCATGTTGGCGAGATCGACGATCTCGGGCTCGCGGGCGGCATTGTCGATAACCGTGGTACCCTTCGCGCGCACGGATGCCATAATGAGGTTCTCGGTCGCACCGACACTGGCGAACTCGAGCGTGACGGTGGTACCGCGCAGACCTTGGGGCGCATTAGCGTTGATGTAACCGTGGGCGGTATCGAACTCAACGCCCAGAGCCTCGAGACCAAGAATGTGCATATCGATCTTGCGAGCACCCAGGTTGCAGCCGCCCGGCATGGCGATCTTGGCGCGATGGAAGCGACCCAGCAGGGGTCCCATCACGGCTGTGGAAGCACGCATCTTGGCAACGAGCTCGTAGGGGGCCTCCCAAGAATCGACCTGAGAGGTATCAATCTCGAGCGTGTGCTCGTCGAGAACATCGATCGTAGCGCCCATGCCCTTGAGCACCTTGCCCATCACGTGGACATCGGAAATATCGGGCACGTTCTGCAGCGTCGTCTTGCCCGGCGCCAGAAGCGTTGCCGCCATGAGTTTGAGTGCGGAGTTCTTGGCGCCCGAGACGGGCACGGAGCCTCCGATGGCGTGGCCACCCTCAACGCGGATAATATCCAAGGTCTACCCTTTCAAAAAGCATGCCCGGGATGGCTGGGCCATCCCGGGCATGATGTGTTCGCAAATGGTCGAACGCTAAATCGTTTGACTATTGGGCAAGCTTGAGCTTACACCATGCGATTTCATTATAGAGGTAGGCGCGGCGTGCATCATCCTCCGACAAATTACCCAGCTTCTCTTCAAAACCTTGAATATCAGCTTTAAGCTTGTCGGCATCGACGGTCGCCAAATCGCAAGCGCGCTCGGCGAGAACGGTCACGACATCGTCCGCAACCTGGGCATAGCCGCCGGCCACGGCAAACGTGTGGTCGACAGTGCCCATGGCCTTATCGGAAACGCGAACGTAACCGCGGTCGATCGTGCAGATCTCGCTGGAGTGAGCAGGCAGAACGCCAAACTCGCCATCCGTGGACGGAATCGACACAAACGCAGCGTCGCCCTCATAGGCGCAGCTCACGGGGCACACGATGCGGATACGCATAACCTACTTCTCCCCCATCTTGCGGGCGCGCTCGCGCACGTCCTCAATCGTGGAAGCATAGCGGAAAGCCTGCTCGGGCAGGTCATCGGCCTTGCCGTCGACAATCTCGGCGAAAGAGCGGACGGTATCCTCGACGCGGACGTAGACACCGGGGTTGCCGGTGAACTTCTCGGCGACGTGGAAGGACTGCGAGAGAAACTGCTGAATCTTACGGGCACGGTTGACCGTAAGGCGCTGCTCCTCGGACAGCTCGTCCATACCCAGAATGGCGATGATGTCCTGAAGGTCGGAGTACTCCTGCAGGAGCTCCTGGACCTTGACAGCGACACGGTAGTGCTCCTCACCGACGATCGAGGGATCGAGAGCGTCGGAGGAAGACGCGAGCGGGTCGATAGCCGGGAACAGGCCGAGCGACGAAATGCTACGCGAAAGAACCGTGGTGGCGTCGAGGTGCGTAAACGTCGTGGCAGGCGCCGGGTCGGTCAGGTCGTCTGCGGGGACGTAGACAGCCTGGACGGAGGTAATGGAGCCCGTCTTGGTCGAGGTAATGCGCTCCTGGAGGTCGCCCATCTCGGTTGCCAGCGTGGGCTGGTAACCAACGGCGGACGGCATACGGCCCAGCAGTGCGGAAACCTCGGAACCTGCCTGGGAGAAGCGGAAGATGTTGTCGATGAACAGCAGAACGTCCTGGCCGCGATCGCGGAAGTACTCAGCGGTGGTAAGGCCGGCCAGACCGATGCGCAGACGCGCTCCGGGCGGCTCGTTCATCTGACCATAGACCAAGCAGGTCTTGTCGATAACGCCAGACTCGCTCATCTCGAGGAACAGGTCGGTGCCCTCGCGGGTACGCTCGCCAACGCCGGTGAACACCGAGGTACCACCGTGCTCCTGGGCGAGGTTGTTGATGAGCTCCTGAATCAGAACGGTCTTGCCGACGCCGGCGCCGCCGAACAGGCCCGTCTTGCCGCCACGGATGTAGGGCTCGAGCAGGTCGACGGCCTTGATGCCGGTCTCGAAGATCTCGGTCTTGGTGGTGAGCTCGTCGAAACGGGGCGCTGCATGGTGGATGGGGTAGAACTCCTCCACCTCGGGCATGGGCTTGCCGTCGACGGGCTTGCCCATGACGTTCCAAATGCGGCCGAGCGTCTTGGGACCAACGGGCATCTTCATGGGCTCACCGGTATCGGTGGCGATGAGGCCGCGCTGCAGGCCGTCGGTCGAGGACATGGCGACCGTGCGGACGACGCCGCCCGGAAGCTGGCTCTCGACCTCAAGGATCGTGCTCAGATGACCGATCGGGGTCTCGGCCTCGACCGTGAGCGCGTTGTAGATCGGGGGCACCGCGCCGTCAAACTTGACGTCGACGACAGGGCCGATGATTCGCACGATGCGACCATCACCGGCAGTCGTCTTCTTGGTGGCTTCCTCGACCGCAAGCTTTACGGTGTTATTAGCCATTACTGTTCCTCCAATGCTGAGGCTCCGCCGACGATCTCGTTAATCTCGGTCGTGATCGAAGCCTGGCGCACGCGACTATACGTGCGGGTAAGGGTCGAGATGATCGCGGTGGCGTTTTCCGTCGCGGAGTGCATGGCCTTGCGGCGTGCACCCTGCTCGGCAGCCGCCGAATCGATCAGGGCCTGGTAGATGACCGTCAGGATATAAGACGGCACAAGCTTGCCGAGAACATGCTCGGGAGAGGGCACGAACTCGAACGTGGACGAGATGCGCTTAGGGGCGTCGGTCTCGTTCTTACGCGGACCGTGGGCCATAGCGATCATCTCGGGGTCGAGCGGCAACAGATGCTCGACGCGAAGCTCCTGATCCACGCGGTTCTTGGCGTGGTGGTAGACAAGCTCGACACGGTCAAGCTCACCGGCACGATACGCATCGCAGATATGAGAGGAGATCATGCGGGCCTGATTGAAATCGGGCTCAGAGGAGTTGCCCTCAAAGTGCATGACAACGTTTGCGCGGTCACGGAAATACGTGGCCGGCTTACGCCCGCACGCGATGATCTCGCATTCGATGCCGTCGTTCGCCCAAGAAGCGGCGAGCTTTTCGGCCGTGCGCTCCACCGTCGTATTGAAACCGCCGGCAAGGCCGCGGTCCGAGGCAATAACGACAATCAGGCCATGCTTGACGCTCTCATGCTTCTGCAGCATGGGATCGGTGCCCGAACAGGAGGCGTCGCCGGCGACCGTCAACATGACGTCGGTCAGCGCCTCCTTATAGGGCTCGGCCTGCTTGGAGCGATCGAGGGCACGACGAATCTTGGCCGTAGAGACCATCTCCATCGTGCGCGTGATCTGCTTGGTCGTGGTAACCGAGGAGATTCGCTTCTTAATGTCGCGAAGGTTGGCCATGGGGCTTAGTTCTCCTCTGATCCAGAAACATCCGAATGGTGCTTGGCCATGAACTGCTGCTTGAAGTCGCCGATGACGCGCAAGAGCTCAGCCTTGGTGTCATCATCGATCTTCTTGGCGCGAACCTTGTCGAGCAGCGAACCAAAGCCATTGTCCATGTACTCGATGAGCTCGGCACGGAAAGGCAGCACGTCGGCGATCTCCAGGTCATCCAGGAAGCCCTCGTTGCCAGCGAACAGCGTAACGATCTGCTCGCCAACCTCAAACGGCTTGTAACGCGGCTGCTTCAGGAGCTCGGTCATGCGAGCACCGTGGGTCAGCTGCTTCTGAGTAGCCTCGTCGAGGTCGGAGCCGAACTGCGTAAAGCCAGCGAGCTCCTGGTACGAAGCGAGGTCCAGACGGAGGTTGCCGGCGACCTGCTTCATGGCCTTGGTCTGCGCATCGCCACCGACGCGGGACACGGAGATACCCACGTCGACTGCCGGGCGCTGACCCTGGAAGAAGAGCTCGGACTGCAGGTAGATCTGACCATCGGTAATGGAAATGACGTTGGTCGGAATGTAGGCCGAGACGTCGCCGTCCTGGGTCTCGATGATCGGCAGTGCCGTCATGGAGCCGTAACCGTTCTTCTTGGACATCTTGACGGCACGCTCGAGCAGACGAGAGTGCAGGTAGAAAATGTCGCCAGGATAGGCCTCGCGTCCGGGCGGACGATGCAGCGTCAGCGACATCTGACGGTAGGCCACAGCCTGCTTGGACAGGTCATCGTAGATGACGAGCACGTGGCCGCCGGGGTTGGTCTCGCTGGCGGGCTTGCCGTCCTCGCCGTTGTACATAAAGAACTCGCCAATAGCGGCACCGGCCATAGGCGCGATGTACTGCATAGGGGCGGAATCGGCAGCGGTGGCCGAAACGATGATGGTGTAGTCGAGCGCACCGTGCTGAGCGAGGGTCTCGCGGATGTTGGCAACCGTGGAGGCCTTCTGGCCGATGGCGACATAGATGCAGACCATGCCCTTGCCGCGCTGGTTGAGGATAGCGTCGATGGCGATGGCGGTCTTACCGGTCTTACGGTCGCCGATGATGAGCTCACGCTGACCGCGGCCAATAGGCACCATGGAGTCGATAGCGAGCAGACCGGTCTGAACCGGCTCGCACACCGGGGTACGATCGATGACGCCGGGGGCCTTGAACTCGATGGGGCGACGGTGCGTGGCGACGATGTCGCCCAAGCCGTCGATGGGCTGGCCGAGCGGATTGACGACGCGGCCGAGCATGGCACGGCTCACGGGGATATCCATAACGCGGCCAGTGGTGCGGCACTCGTCGCCTTCCTTGATGGAGTCGACGGCACCGAACAGAACGGCGCCGACCTCGTCACGGTCAAGGTTTTGGGCAAGGCCGAAGACGGTCTCACCGGTATCGGAGCTCTTGAACTCCAGAAGCTCGCCTGCCATGGCGCTCTTGAGGCCGGAGACGCGCGCGATGCCGTCGCCTACCTCGTCGACCGTTGAAACCTCATGCGTATCGACCGTCGCGGAGAGGCTCGTGAGCTGCTCCTGCAGTTTCTTGGCGATATCCTGGGCATTGAGGGTTTCGGACATTAGGCTTCACCTCCGTACGAATTAGCAGAGTTTGCGAGGGTCTCCTGCGCGATGCGCAGCTGCGTCTTGACGGAAATGTCACGACGCTCGCCGCGGGCCTCGAGCACCAGGCCGCCCACGATAGACGGGTCGACCTGCTCGATAAGGAATACCTTGCGGCCGAAGTCCTGCTCGCATTTCTTAGTGATGGTTTGACGCAGCTCGTCGTCGAGCGGGATCGCCGTGGTGACGGTCACGCCCACTACATCCTCGTCTTCCTCGGCAACATACTTAAAGGCAGCTGCCACCTTGGGAAGAAGGTCGAGCTGGTCGCGCTTGGACATGGTGTCGAGCACGGCGATGATCTCGGGGCTGGCAGAAGCCAAGCGCTCGATCATCTCGAGGTCCTCGAACACATGGTTCTCGGCCTTAGCGGCTTCCAGAAGGGAACGCGCGTAGGTCTCGAGCACCTTGTCCTGATAGCGGCTAGTCGGCATTCAGGCTACCTGCTTCCTGGATGTAGCGCTCGATGAGCTTCTTCTGCTCGGCATCGTCCTCGAGTGCCTCGCCCACGATCTTGGTGGCGACGGCAACGGACAGGTCGGCGATGGAGCTCGCGGCACCGGCGTAGATGGACTTGCGCTCGTCCTCGACGGTCGTATGGGCCTTGGCGATGATCTCCTCGGCCTCCTTGTGAGCAGCCTCGATGATACGGGCACGCTCGGACTCGGCGTCCTTACGGGCCTCGAGAACGATGTCGGCAGCCTGACGACGGGCGTCGGTGACGATCGAGTCGGACTCAGCGCGCTTGGCGATAGCCTCCTGCTTGGTCTTCTCGGCCTCGTCGAGGCTCTCCTCGATCTTCTTGCCGCGCTCCTCCATGGTTTTCATGATGCCCGGCAGGGCGACCTTGGCCAGCACGATCCAGATAATCAGGAAGGCGATAAGCGCCGGGATGAACTCCGCCATCTTAGGGATGAGGATGTCCGCACCGGCGGCGCCGTCCTCGGCGAACGCGGAAACCGGCATGAGCAGCGCGGCCGCGGACGCGGAGAGTGCGATCGCGCTCTTCTGGGATGAAAGATTCATACTTGACGCTCCGTGCTATTTAACGATCAGCGCGACAACGAAGCCGATCAGAGCCAGAGCCTCGCCGAAAGCGGAGCCCATGATGAAGACGGTGAACACGCGGCCCTGGACCTCAGGCTGACGGGCCATAGCACCCGTAGCACCCAGAGCAGACAGGCCGATAGCAAGACCAGCGCCGATAACACCGAGACCGTAACCGATAACTCCCACGATTCCTCCTTTGTCGTGCGTGTCTTATTTCACGCAGGATAACCTTTTTATAACTGCCGGGCTCCATGGGTACGGGCACCGGCGGTTTAACGAATTGCCTTACCTTTAAGGCGCGAACGGAAGACTACTCCTCCTCCGCGACCTCCTCTGCCTCGGAGACATACACGGCGGTAAGGACCGTGAAGACGTAAGCCTGGATGGCGCCGACCACAAGCTCGATCGCATAGATCAGGATGAGGATGGCAAGCCAGGCCAGCGAAGGCAGGGCGCCGACGGCGTGGGCCGCGGAAACCTGCTGAAGCAGCGGCTGCATGAACATGCTCGCCATGATGGCGAACGAGCCCATGACCACGTGTCCTGCGAACATGTTGCAGAACAGACGGACGGCAAGCGTGATGAGGCGCAGGAAGGTCGAGAAAAGCTCGACGACCCACACGAGCACGTTCATCGGGAAGCTCACGCCCTGCGGAGCGAGGCTCTTGATGTAGCCGATCACGCCGTGAGCCTTGCATCCGTAGTAGATGAAGTACACGAAGGCGAAGATGGCGAGCGCGGCGGTGGAGCCGATTGCGCCGGTGCCGGGCTTCATTCCCGGAATCAGGCCGATCATGTTGTTGATCAGGATGAACAGGAAAAGCGAGCACAGGAACGGGAAGTGCTTCTTCCAGTTCTCACCCACGACGCCCTTGCCGATATCGTTCTCGACGTACTCGATGATGTACTCGAAACCGTTGACGAAGAAGCCCTTGGGAACCAGGGTCTGCTTCTTCTTGAACACGGCCAGGACGATCAGGAGCACGATCGTGGAGACGATCAGCCAAAACGAGTACTGCGTGATGCCGCAGCTCAGATCGCCCACGACAGGGGTGGAGCTGAACTCGCTGACCAGATGATTAATCTCATCAGGCAGCTTTTCAAAAATTTCCACGACTTACCTTTCGACCTCATGAGGATCTCGCAGCGCCTTGGCGACGCGAACCGCGCAGGCGGCCATAAAGGCCACGAAGCCGATCGCCTCGCCCAGGAGGAACATGCGAAATGCCTCTCCGAACAACACAAACACAACCAAGGTAAAGACAAGCAACGCGATTGCCGAGACCGCGAGACTCACCATACCCTTGAGCATGTCCGCATTCTGTTTATCGTCAAGAACCGGCTTGAGCGTAAAGACAAAGGGAAGGAAGGCAATTGCGCCCGCGATGGCGCCTGCAACGATAGCGAGCAGATCGGCTATCTGAAACACTGGCGTCCTCACTTTCCTTTTTAACGCCTCACAGAACAGTTCCCGCCAAACATTGGTGACTATTGTACGAGCCAATCGCTAAAGTACAACCGTAAAACAAACGGTTAATACGCACCTGTACGTTTTCTTAAGGCCTTCTTTATGCCGCAGGTACGGTAATACGTTTTTTCGAACCCCTCAGCGCAAAACGTCCGTTAACAGGAGTGCGCGCGGTCGCCTTTTGTTCGACCGCGCGCACCGTTTCTTCGTATTTGCAGCCGCGGCCGTCTTAGCCCAGCGACTACAGCGTGCCGTAGATGCGGTCGCCGGCGTCGCCGAGGCCGGGAACGATGTAGGCGGCCTCGTTGAGATGGTCGTCGATGGCGCACGTATAAATATGTACGTCGGGGTCCTTTTCGGTCAGTGACTTGAGGCCCTCGGGCGCGGCGACGATGCACAGCATGCGGATGTCCTTGACACCGCGCTCGCGCAGGTAGCTGATGGCCATCTCGGCCGAACCGCCCGTGGCGAGCATGGGGTCGACGACCAGGCAGATGCGCTGGTCGATATCCTTGGGCATCTTGCAGTAATACTCGTGCGGCTCGTGGGTGACCTCGTCGCGCTCCATGCCGATGTGGCCCACGCGAGCGGAGGGCACCAGGTCGAGGATGCCGTCGACCATGCCAAGGCCCGCACGCAGGATGGGCACGATGGCGAGTTTCTTGCCGGCGAGCTGCTTAAACGTTGCGGTGGTGATAGGGGTCTCGACTTCGACGTCTTCCATGGGCAGGTCGCGCATGGCCTCGTAGCCGTCAAAAAGCGCGAGTTCGCGCACGAGCTGGCGGAACTGGTTGGTGCCGGTGTTTTTGTCGCGCAGGATCGACAGCTTGTGCTGGACGAGCGGGTGATCGACAAGCGTCACACGGGACGTATCGTAGGTGACGGTCATGGGTTGATTGCCCCTTTCGTTGCGGCCGCAAAACGGCCTTGCTGACAAGGCGCGCAGCAATGTTGCCGCCGCACGCAATGCATTAGTTTAGCGGTTTGTTGTATCGAGCAGCCCATCGCAGCCCTACTGTGCGGTACTGAGCGAGCGCCTGACTGCATCACACCAGCCCGCAAGGTTTTGTTCGCGGCGCTCGGCGGACATGTGGGGAAGGAAGGTCCTAACGATCTGGGCATTTTGCTCCAGCTCTTCCAGGTCTTCCCAATAGCCGACGGCAAGACCCGCCAAGTACGCGGCACCGATTGCCGTGGTCTCCACCGTCTCGCATTGCAGCACGGGGATATCCAGCAGGTCGGCCTGGAATTGCATGATGAACTCGTTGCGCGAGGCACCGCCATCGACAGACAGGCGCTCGATCGAAAGCCCCACGTCCTGCTCCATGGCGCGCAGCACGTCGTAGCTCTGATATGCCATGGATTCGCAGGCGGCACGTACGATGGTCGCACGGCTCGAGGCGCCGGTCAGACCGCACACGATACCGCGGGCACGCGGGTCCCACCAGGGAGCGCCCAGACCCGCAAAGGCGGGGACGAAGTAGCAGCCCTCATTGTCGTTGATCGAAGCGGCGAGTTGTGCCGACTCGCTCACACTCGAGATGATGCCCATGTTGTTGCGCAGCCAGTTCATGGTGGAACCGGCAGCAAAGATGGAGCCCTCGAGTGCATAGCTGATCTTGCCGTCCGCGGCGATACCGATCGTGGAGACCAGACCGTTCTTGGATTCGACGACCTCGTCGCCGGTGTTCATGAGCATAAAGCAACCCGTGCCATAGGTGTTTTTGGTCTGGCCGGGATGGAAGCAGCAGTGGCCGAACAGCGACGCCTGCTGATCGCCCGCCACGCCCATGATGGGCGGCATGTTGGTCATGATGTCGCTCGCGACGCGGCCGTAGTCGCCCGAGCTCCAACGAACCTCGGGCATCATGGAACGTGGAACGTCAAAGAGCGCCAGCAGGTCGTCGTCCCAATCGAGCGTATGGATATTAAAGAGCGCCGTGCGGCTGGCATTGGTGTAGTCGGTGGCAAAGACCTGGCTGCCGGTGAGGTTGTAGATGAGCCAGGTGTCGATGGTGCCGAACATGAGGTCGCCCGCCGCCGCGCTCTCACGCGCACCGTCGACGTTGTCGAGGATCCACTGCACCTTGGAAGCCGAGAAATACGGATCGAGCGTGAGTCCCGTGCGGGAGCGCACCAGCTCTTCTGCGCCCCGCTCGACCAGCTCGTCGATCAGAGGTGCGGTGCGACGGCATTGCCACACGATGGCGTTATAGATGGGTTGGCCGCTTATGCGGTCCCACACCACCGTGGTCTCGCGCTGGTTGGAGATACCGATGGCGGCGATGCGGTCAGAATGGATGCCGCTCTTAAACTGGACCTCCATCATCACGCCGATCTGGCTGGCAAGCACCTCCATGGGGTCTTGCTCTATCCAACCGGGACGCGGGAAGCTGGTTTTGACGCTACGACGTGCCTGCGCGACGATGCAGCCGTACTCGTCGACGATGGTCGCAAGTACCGAGGTGGTGCCGCAGTCGAGCGCCATGATGTAGGAACCGCCAAAGTCAAACGAGGCATCTTCCATGCCCAGGCTGCCCAGATTCAACGACATCGCTTACACCTTTCTATTGCATCGGGTCGGACAGGACCCGTTCGATCTCTGATGCGGGAAGTGCGCCTTGGCGCAGGATCTGGAGCCCGCCGTGCTGGAACGACACGATGGTCGAGGCGTCGCGACACGGGGTCTCGCCGGCGTCGACGGCAACATCGACCCCCTCCAGGATGCGACCCTCGACGGCGGCAAAGCTTGCCGGCGAGGGCGCGCCGTGTGTGTTGGCGCTCGTGCAGGCAAGGGGACTGCCGCAGGCGCGGATGAGCGCTTGGACCACGGGAGAGGCCGAAGCGCGCAGGGCCACGGTGTCGTCGGCAGCACGCATAAAGGTCGGCACGCAGGGAGCCGCCTTGACCACGATAGTCAGGGCTCCCGGCCAGCATCGTCGCGCAAGTACGCGGGCATCTTCCGGGATATCCACGCCATAGCGGTCGAGCGCCTCGACGCCATCGACCAGCCAGGCGACCGTTTGGGTGAGCTTGCGCTGCTTGAGGGTAAAGATGCGGCGGTAGCCAGTACCAAGCGCAGGGACCGCGGCGCCGTTAACGGTGGCATGCGGATCGCGCGGCCACAACAAGGATTCGCTTGTATCTTGGGGGACGGCATCGGAGAAGGCGTTGACTGCCACGGCGACACCGTAGACGGTCTCGGTCGGGATGGCGAGAAGACCGCCGTCCCGGATGATCTTTGCCGCCGCCTCAATATTCTCTTTTGTGGGTTCTTTAAAATAAACAGTTTTCAAATGGATTCCTTCTTGCTGTTTGATATGTGGTAGAAAGGCTCCCCTTCCAGGGGCCGATTCCCCCTATCAGGGGGAAATGTCCCGAAGG
>CAJMRD010000061.1 GCA_905215725.1 uncultured bacterium
CACCGCGATGACAAGTGGCGAAAAATGGGACGAGCCCCAGATTGCCCCTGCGCGCGCAAAAGCACGCCGCGGCAATCTGGAGCCCGTCCCCAAATACCTGTGAATTTGCAGATCAGCGATGTGTTAACGATGTGCCAGCGGGTGCGCCGCCAGATAGACCTCGGTAAGTTGCGTACGATCGACATGCGTGTAGATCTGCGTGGTCGATATATCGGCATGCCCCAAGATCTCCTGTAGCACACGGAGGTCTGCGCCGCCCGCAAGCATATGGGTGGCAAAGGAGTGACGCAGCGTATGGGGATGGAGTCCCACCAGCCCCACCTGGCGCCCATAGCGCTCACAGATGGCATGGATGCCCTGACGCGACAGACGGCGGCCGTTCTTATTTAAAAAGACCGCCGAGGTCTCGGTTCCGCGGGCATGGGCCGCCAAGCGAGAACGCCCCTCGGTTACATAGAGCGTCAGGGCTCGCGCCGCGCTTCCCACCAGCGGGGACAGGCGTTCCTTTGAGCCCTTACCGCGAACGAGCACAAAGCCATCGTCAATATGGATATCGCCCACATCGAGCCCCACCAACTCGCTCACACGCAAACCGCATCCGTAGAGCACTTCCAAGATGGCATGGTCGCGCAAGCCCATCTCGCCCTCGGGGAAGTCTTGATCGAGCAGTGCCGAGACATCCTCCACCGATAGATACTCCGGCAAACGCTCAGCCTTTTTAGGCAGGCGCAACGCCGCCGTCGGGTTTTGGGCCACAGCCCCATCGCGCACCAAAAAGGCATGCAGGCCCTTCACGGCCGCAAGCGCACGCTCCACCGAAGCATCGGAATAGCCCCCATCGCGACGGTCGGCGACAAAGCCCTCCACGACCTGACGGGTCACCTCTTCAAAAGACACAATACCCGCCCGCTCCAGATAGGCGCAGTACGTCGTCAGGTCACGACGATAGGCCGCAATCGTGTTGCGCGCCAAACCCCGCTCGACCGCGAGGTAATCGAGATACTCCCCCGCCGCCACGGCGAGCGACGAGGGAGTAGCTTCGGTATATTCCTTATTCGCCGGCACCCTTAGTCCGTAGCGAGGTTCATGGGCGTCACCTGCAGACGGTCGACACCCTCGTGCTGGCCGATCGAAGCGCGTACGAACTCGCGGAACAGCGGCTGCGGGTTGGTCGGGCGGCTCTTGAACTCGGGATGAGCCTGGGTTGCCACATACCACGGATGCACGTCGCGCGGCAGCTCGACCATCTCGACCAGGCGCTCGTCAGGCGACAGACCCGAGATAACCAAACCGGCGTCCTCGAGCTGGTCGCGGAAGGCGTTGTTGAACTCAAAGCGGTGACGGTGACGCTCGTAGACGAGTTCCTCGCCATATGCCTCGCGAGCAAGGGTATCGGCGGCGAGCTTGCACGGATAGGCGCCCAGGCGCATGGTGCCGCCCTTCTCGGTCACGTCCTCCTGCGAGCTCATCAGATCGATGACACTATACGGGCCATCCGGATCGAACTCAGAGGAGCTGGCGCCGGCAAGGCCGACGACATTGCGCGCAAATTCGCACACGGCCACCTGCATACCCAGGCAAATGCCCAGATACGGAATCTTGTGCTCACGGGCAAACTCGGCCGCGAGGATCTTGCCCTCCAGGGCGCGCTTGCCAAAGCCGCCGGGGACCAGGATGCCCGAGGCGTCGCCCAGAACCTCGGAGACATTCTGCTCGTCGAGGCTCTCGCCGTCGACCAGCTGGACGTCCACATGGCGATCGTAGAAGACGCCCGCATGGTGCAGGGCCTCGATAACCGACAGGTACGCATCGGGCAGCTGCGTGTACTTGCCCACGACGGCGATCTTCACCTTGTCGGCGTGATGGTTGGCGTGATTCTGTTTGCGCAGGAACTCGTTCCACTCGCTCATGTCGCGCTCACGCGGGTCCAGACCCAGGCGCTCGCAAATGCGCAGGTCAAAGTCCTGCTCGGCAAGCAGCTGCGGAACATCGTAAATGCTCGCGCAGTCCTCGTTGGTAAAGACGCAATCGGTGTCGACGTCGCAGAAGCTTGCGATCTTTCCGCGGATAGCGTCATCGATATGGTGGTCGGAGCGCAGCACGATAATATCGGGCTGGATGCCAAAGCTGCGGAGCTCCTTGACGGAATGCTGCGTGGGCTTGGTCTTGACCTCGTGGGCGGCGGCGATATAGGGAACGAGCGACACGTGGATGTAGCAGACGTTCTCGGGGCCGGCCTCCTTGCGGTACTGACGGATGGCCTCGACAAACGGCTGGGACTCGATGTCGCCAATCGTGCCGCCCAGCTCGGTGATGACTACATCGGAGCCGGTCTGCTCCTCGATGCGGCGGAACTTGTCCTTAATGGCATTGGTGACGTGGGGAATCACCTGCACGGTACCGCCCAAAAAGTCGCCGCGACGCTCGCGGGCGATTAGGCTTTTGTAGATGGCACCGGTCGTAAAGTTGGAATCGCGGGTCAGGTTCTCATCAATAAAGCGCTCGTAATGACCCAGATCCAGGTCGGACTCGTAACCATCCTCGGTTACAAAGACCTCACCATGCTGGAACGGGCTCATGGTACCGGGGTCGACGTTCAGATACGGGTCGGCCTTCTGCATCGTTACTTTGTAGCCACGCGACTTGAGCAGACGGCCCAGCGAGGCCGCGGTGATACCCTTGCCCAGGGACGAAACCACGCCACCGGTTACGAACACATGCTTGGTCATATTGAGTTACCTGCGCTTCCCGTAGAAGTTGTTTATCCACATCTTACGGGTCTTCATTGTAATACTCGCGCCGCGGACCGTCCGCAATTTTTCTCGCGTGCGATTGCATTTCTCAATCTTGAAACAAAACGCCGCCCGGTTTCCCAGGCGGCGTCGCTATGGCAAGGGTTACATGCTACTATCGATCAGCAACCTCGTCCTCAAGCATTTCTTGAACGAGCATGCCGGTACGGACGCCCTCAAGATACCACTCACCACGTTCGGTGAGGCAAATGCCATTTGCAAGCTGACCGCCGTCGTCGCTATAACGCGAGACGACATCAATCATACCTTCGGAATCCAAGCGATCGATTGCGGCGCGGGCACGATACGGCGAAACCCCCACGCGCTCGGCAAGCGTTTTGCGCGAGAAACCATACGGCCCGCCATTGTCTTCGGTTTGCTGGTCGATCTCCATCAACACCAGCACCTCGACACGCTTCATATCGTTAACACTCGCACGACCCTTGCCCGCCATAGCAGCCTCCTCAAACCGAGCACGAGCATCTAACGCGCCGTGCGCGACCGACACACCTCACGATGGCAGGTAATATCCATCATGCGGCATCCCGCTAAGGATGAAACAGTTACGGTTATTGTATACCGCTCAAATTGTTTCTAGGCAGGTAAACAGCTATTTTTCTCCGAAATAGACGCTTTATTGATCAAAAAGCCGTACCGGGCGCTAACCCGATACGGCCAAAATGCAATGCAATTACCGCGGTGCTTCAAACTTAGCGATGGAAGAAACCGCGGCGCTCAAACTTGGGCTCGCAGCACACGTTGATGCCCAACTTGCGCAGTACTGTCTCGTCCGTCGGCGAGATAATCACGCTAAAGAAGGCATCGCAACCGCGCAGCTGCTCCAGGCCCGAAAGGACGCGAGCGGCCGTCTCACTCGTGGCCGAGGTGATCGACAGCGCCATAAGCGTCTCGTCGGTGTGGAGGCGCGGGTTTTTGCTGCCCAGGAAATGCGTCTTGAGCTTGCTGATGGGCTCGATCGCCTCATCGCTAATGACCTCGAGCTCAAGGTCGACGCCCGAGACATGCTTGAGGGCGTTCATAATGAGCGAACTTGCGGCGCCCAGGCGCGTGGAGGTCTTACCGGTCACCACGGAGCCATCGGGCATGACCATGGCACCCACGGGACCACCCGTCAGCTGCTCCCTGGTGAGGGCCGCCGAGCGCGCCGGTGAGTAGTTCTTATCGATGCCGGCTTTCTTCATAATAATCTTGAGACGGTCGACTTGCTCATCGCCCACACCGGTACGGCGCACATTTTCGACCGCGGTAAAGTAGCGGCGGACGATCTCCATCTTGGAAGCGTCGCGGCAGGCATCGTCATCGGTGATGGCAAAGCCGACCATATTGACGCCCATGTCCGTAGGACTCTGGTAGGGGCTCTTGCCCAGGATCTTTTCCATCAGAGCACGGACCACCGGGAAGGCCTCGACGTCGCGGTTGTAGTTGACTGTGGTCTTGTTGTAGGCCTCAAGGTGGAACGAATCGATGATATTGGCGTCGTCGAGGTCAGCCGTGGCGGCCTCGTAGGCAATATTGACCGGATGCGTCAGAGGAAGATTCCAGACCGGGAAGGTCTCAAACTTGGCATAGCCGGCGGCCGTGCCATGCTTGTGCTCGTGATAGAGCTGAGACAGGCAGGTGGCAAGCTTGCCCGAGCCAGGACCGGGGGCAGTGACCACGACGAGCGGTCGGGTGGTCTCGACAAACTCGTTCTTGCCGTAGCCATCGTCGGACACGATCAGATCGACATCGTGCGGATACCCCTCGATGGGATAGTGCAGCTTGGCGGGAATACCGAGCGCGTTCAGGCGGTTGCGGAACACATCGGCAGCAGGCTGGCCGGCGTACTGGGTGATGACCACAGCCGCGACGGCAAAGCCGTTGCCGCGGAACAGGTCAACCAGGCGCAGCACATCCTCGTCATAGGTAATACCGAGGTCACCACGAGCCTTGTTTTTTTCGATGTGGTTCGCGTTGATCACGATGATAACCTCGACATCGTCGGCGATGCTCTTGAGCATGCGGAACTTGCTGTCCGGTTCAAAACCCGGCAGCACGCGGCTCGCATGATAGTCATCGAACAGCTTACCGCCAAACTCCAAATAGAGCTTGCCACCAAACTGCGAGATGCGCTCCTTAATGTGAGCAGCCTGCAGCTCGATATACTTCGCGTTGTCGAAACCCTGGCGCATATATGGCTCCCGTCCCGTTTCCATTTAATGTTCTAGGCGATTATAACGGAGCCCGCCCTCCCCGATACCCAGACCATCAACAGGCACCAACCAAACATCCGTCAAACCTCTTGTCGGACATATTTGGTGCAAACTAACCTGACCCCATTGCACCGCCCCATAACACCAACAATGGCAGCGCCGCAGGTGGAGCAAAAGTCAGCGAAAGCCCACCAGAGCGAGCAAGGTGACGTGAAAGAGGAGGGCATAGGCCTTTTGGCCATGCCCGACGATTGAACGTCAGATTGCCGCTCTGGCGGGCTTGCAGCGTCGAGTGGTTCCGGCGTTTGGTAAAACGCCGGAACACAAGAGCGCCCCCTCCCGCGCACGGAACGGGAGGGGGCTAAAGGTAGGAGTCTACCGGTGGGTTGACCCCACCGGACAGACGATGACCAGGTGATCCTTTACAGGATCGTCAAGGTTTCCGTGGGGTACCCGTGGGGTACTTAGATCAACACGCAGGCGACGGTCAGGATGATGGCGCAGACGACGGAGAGCGCGACGATGAGCTTAAGGGCAAACTTGAGCCAGGTCGTCCACTCGATCTTGGCCAGGGCGAGACCGCCCATGATGGCACCGGAGGTCGGGGTGAACAGGTTCACGACACCGATGGCGGCGGAGAAGATCATGACCATGACCTCAGGCGAGAAGCCGAGCTTAACAGCCAGCGGTCCCATGATGGGCATGGAGACGGTAGCCATACCAGAGGTCGAGGGGATCAGGAAGGACAGGCCGAAGTAGACCAGGAAGCTCATGGGAGCGAAGATCACGCCGGACAGGCCAGCCAGAGCATTGGCGGCAGCGTCGAGGACGTAGACGTCGAGGCCGGTGTTAGCCATGAGGACGGAGATACCACGGGCGAGGGCGATGACGAGAACAACGGACATCATGTCGGCAGCACCGGTGATGAAGGTGTTGACGATCTGCTTCTCGGACAGGCCACCGATGATACCGATCAGGATAGCCATGAGGAAGAACCAGGTGGAAGCCTCGTCGAAGTACCACTGGCCAATGGGCAGGCCGGTGATCAGGGCAGACCAGCCCTGGACGACGGTGTTACCGTCGGCATCGTAGACAGCGCCAGCGTCAAAGAAGTTGGCGACGCCCTCGTTGAGGTCTGCCAGCGGGATGAAGCCGACGATCATGACGACGAAGGTGAAGGCGAAGGCGATCAAAACACCCTTCTGACGACCGGTGAGCTTGACCTCCTTGTGAACCTCGGAAGCAGCCTTGCCGTGAGCCTCTTCGGCGTCCTTGAGCTCCTGCATCGACAGGATGGTGGAACCCTTATCAGCCTTGACCTTCTTGGCATAGTTCATCACGAAGACGATGGACATGGCAGTAGTGACAATCCACAGGACGGCACCGAGGCCGATGATGATGGACTGATTCACGGCAATGTCAACGCCGGTCAGAGCGTCGACGGCAGCGCCGACGGCGAACGGGTTAACAGTGGAGCCGAGGCAGCCGCAGCCAGCGCCGAGCAGGACGGTAGCGGCGCCGACCATAGGGTCGAAGCCAGCGGCCATCATGGTAGCAGCGAGCAGGGCGTAGAAGGGAACGGTCTCCTCGCACATACCATAGGTGGTACCACCGAGGGAGAAGATGAGCATCAGCACGGGAATGAGCATAATCTCGTTGCCCTTAAGCTTCTGCACCAGAACGGCGATGCCGTTGTCCAGGGCGCCGGTCTCGGTCATCATGCCGAGGAAGCCGCCCAGGATCATAACGAAGAGGCAGACGGGCAGAGCGTCAGCGAAGCCCAGGATCGGGGCGGTGCAGAAATCGCTCAGACGGGCGGCAGTAACCGCGCCGCCGGACGTGCCGGAGACGATAACGGTAATCACTGCGACAATTGCCAGCAGAGCAAGAAGAATGGTGAACGATGAAGGCATACCGCGCTTTTTCTTAGCGGTCTCAGTCATAGTTCTCATCCCCCCTTCATAAATCATTTACTGATCTCGCCCGAAGCGGCTCTTCCGTGCCGTGCCTGCCGCTTGATGCGAGATTATTACCAGATAAAACCGCTCGGGGTGTGCAGCAATACACCCCGAGCGAGATGCTAGATGCTCTTACTTGAGCGTGGCGTACATGACAGCCTTGATGGTGTGCATGCGGTTCTCGGCCTCGTCGAAGACCTTGGAAGCGGGGCTCTCGAAGACCTCGTCGGTGACCTCCTGCTCGGTGATGCCGAACTGCTCGCACTTCTCGGCGCCAATGGTGGTGTTGGTGTCGTGGAAGCTGGGCAGGCAGTGCAGGAAGATGGCACCCGGGTTGGCCATAGCCATGACCTCGGAGGTAACACGATACGGAGTGAGCTGAGCGATGCGCTCGGCCCAGACCTCGTCGGGCTCGCCCATGGAGACCCACACGTCGGTGTAGATAACGTCGGCACCGGTGACGCCGTCCTTGACGTCGGTGGTCAGCTTGATGGTGCAGCCGTTAGCCTCGGCGATGGGCTTGCAGGCCTCGATGACGTCGTCAGCGGGCATGCACTCCTCGGGGCCGCAGGCCACGAAGTTCATGCCGAGCTTGGAGCAGACGACCATGAGGGAGCGAGCGACATTGTTCTTGCAGTCGCCCATGAAGACGAGGGTCTTGCCCTTGATGTCGTAGTTGAAGTTCTCCTGGACGGTCAGGATGTCGGCGAGCATCTGGGTGGGGTGCCACTCGGTGGTCAGGCCGTTCCACACGGGCACGCCGGACTTAGCAGCGAGCTCCTCGACGTCGTCCTGGGCAAAGCCACGGAACTCGATGCCGTCATACATGCGGCCGAGAACGCGGGCAGTGTCCTCGATGGACTCCTTCTTGCCCATCTGCGACGAACCCGGATCGAGGTAGGTGACGCCCATGCCCAGATCCATGCCGCCGACCTCGAAGGCGCAGCGGGTACGAGTAGAGGTCTTCTGGAAGAGCAGAACGATGTTCTTGCCCTCGAGATAGCGGTGCGGAACGCCAGCGCGCTTCATATCCTTGAAGTTCTTGGAGAGCTTGAGCAGGTACTCGATCTCCTCGGTGGTGAGGTCGAGAAGCTTGAGGAAGCTACGGCCGGAAAGGTTAACACCCATGGTTTGATTCCTTTCGAAGAAATGAATTACGTAAGTATTAGTGGTGCCCGTTTAACGGGCGAAGCCGGTGCGGTTGTAGGGGGACCGCACCGGAAACGGAAAGACTTAGAGGTCCTCGCGCCAGAAGGGCATGCTCATGCAGCGCGGGCCGCCGCGGCCGCGGGAGAGCTCGGCGGAGGGCACGACGAGAAGGTCCAGGCCCTCCTTGTACAGCACGTCGTTGGTGACGGTGTTGCGGGCGTAGACGCAGATCTTGCCGGGCTCGACGCACAGGGTGTTGGAGCCGTCGTTCCACTGCTCGCGCTCGGCCGCGATGCGGTCGCCGCCGCCGCAGGGGATCAGCTTGACCTGGTCGACGCCGGTGGCGTCCTCCAGGACGTGCTCGAGGGTGTCCTCGATCAGGCGGATGTTCACGTCGCCCGGGTTCTTGCCGGCGGTCAGCTCGTAGACGCGCAGGGTGCCCATGATGGCGGGGTGGATCGTGAACTTATCGACGTCGATCTGGGTGAAGACCGTGTCGAGGTGCATGAAGGCGCGCGAGACCGGGATGTCGAAGGCCAGGATGCGCTCGACCTTGGAGTCGGAGTTCCAGAAGATGTTCTGGGCCATGACGTCGATAGCGGCGGCCTGGGTGCGCTGGGAGATGCCGACGGCGAGGGTCTTCTCGTTGATGTTCAGCACGTCGCCGCCCTCGGTGTGGAACTGGCAGTCGCGGCGGAAGTACAGGGAGACGTCCTTGTAGTCGGGGTGGTACTTGAAGACGTACTTGCCGTACAGGGTCTCGCGGTTGCGGGTGACCGAGTACATGCGGTTGAGGTTGACGCCCTCGCCGACGACCGCGAACGGGTCGCGGGTGAAGTAGAGGTTGGGCATCGGGTCGATGATCAGGTCGGACTCGGACTCGGAGTTGACCAGGGAGTCGAGGGTCGTGGACGCCGTGAGGGGCATGTCGATCTCGGACTTGGTCATGCCGGCCATGGTCTTCTTGACGAACTCGAGGTTGTCCTCGATGGAGTCCAGCTTCTCGCGGACGATCTGCGGCATGTGCTGGCCGCGGATGCCGGCCTCGGCGATGTACTGGTCGGTGAACTCGGCGCGGGCGCCGGGGACCTGGTCGAACACCTCGGCGACGAGGTTCTCGAGATAGAGGACCTCCACGCCCTGGTCCCTCAGGATCTGGGCGAAGGTGTCGTGCTCCTGCTGTGCGACCTCCAGGAACGGGACGTCGTCGAACAGGAGTCGCTCGAGCTCGTCGGGCGGCAGGTTGAGGAGCTCGTCGCCGGGACGGTGCAGGCAGACCTTCCTGAGCTTGCCGATCTCGGAAGGCACGTGCAGACCTTTCGTCATGGCCTCCTACCTTTCTTTCGGGCCTTACTGGCCGAATGTATCAGCGCCCCTCCGTATGGGACGCTGCTTGCTGACAGCTCTAGTTATATCCAAAAACCACCCGCAATTCCACCTCGCCCCCGAACGGTCAACAAAGTGCGATGAACGGTATATCGCATGTGATTCCCCCATGATGTACTTCGGCGTTCTAAAGTAACTTTTCTAAGGTAAACGCTCTTTTTTCTCAAAATTCATTTGCAATTACAACTCCAATTTTTCGATTAGGAATTGCATAGCTAAAACGATTTTATGTATATAAATGACGCTTGTTCGCGTTTCTGTCTGTATTCGATGATATTCAGCTATCTATCATTCTTATTCACACTTACGCACCAGTTGAGTGAGGATATAGACCGCTTGCAGACGGGCAGGGCGTCAGTCCTATGACTTGTCAGCGTAAGAAGTAGGTAAAGATACCGTTCGCGCAATACGTCCGTGCCACAAGTCGACTAAATTGAGACAATAGTGATTAGTGTTAGGCTACCGTCCCCCTTGGGGACTGAACGGACAGATGCATATGCCGAGCAAAATCGAAAAGAAGCAAGCCGCCGCAAAGCTGCGTAAGCCGCCGCGCGACTTCTCGTACACGCAGAACCGAGAGCTCAGCTGGCTACGCTTTGACAACCGCGTGCTCGACGAAGCCTTCGATGAGTCCGTGCCGCTGTTCGAGCGCCTTAAGTTCGTCTCGATCTTCGAGTCCAACCTCGACGAGTTCCTTATGGTCCGTGTGGGCGGCCTGTCCGACCTGGCCGAGCTTAAAAAGCAACCCGTCGACAACAAGAGCAATATGACCGCCTCGGAGCAGGTCGAAGCCGTCGTGGCGGAGCTGCCCGGGCTCCTCGACCGCTGGGAGTCCATCTTCAAGAGCATCGAGGGCAAGCTCGATACCTTGGGCGTTCACCGCGCGCGCGTCGATTCGCTCACGCCCGAGGAGCGCACCTTTGTCACCCGCTACTTCCAGGCCTACGTGTCGCCGGTCATCTCGCCGCTGGTGATCGACCCACGTCATCCCTTCCCCAACCTGCGCAACGGTGCACTCTACCTGGCTTGCGGCCTCGACGGCGTCACCGACGAGGAAAGCCTGCTGGGCCTCATCGAGATTCCCGCCTCGATGAACCGCGTGGTCGAGATCCCCTCGCCCACCGGCACCTATTCCTACATCTTGCTCGAGGACGTCATCCTCGCCTGCCTGGACAGCTGCTTTGGCTCCTATAAGCCGCTCGACCGCGCGCTCATCCGCGTCACCCGTAACGCCGACATCGATCCTGACGGCGAGGGCGTCGAGGAGGAAGAGGACTACCGCCAGCACATGAAGCGCATCCTCAAGAAGCGCGCTCGTCTGGCGCCCGTGAGGCAGCCGGTAGTGCTCGCCGTCTCGGGCTCGCTCGAGAAGGCGACGCTCAAGACTATCCGCAAGGCACTCGAGCTTTCGCGCCGCTCGGTCTTTACCTGCGATATCCCGCTCGACCTAGGCTACGTCTTTGGCATTGAGGGCAAAATTCCCGAGCACCTGCGCAACGAGCTGCTCTTTACGCCGTTTAAGCCGCAGCCCAACCCCACCATCGACATGACCCGCTCCATCCGCGAGCAGGTGCTGCAGCACGACAAGCTGCTCTTTTACCCCTACGAGGCCATGAACCCGTTCTTGGACCTGGTGCACGAGGCGGCCTACGACCCCGAGTGCATCTCGCTGCGCATCACGCTCTACCGCGTGGCCAAGCAGAGCCGCCTGTGCGAGTCGCTGATCGACGCCGCCGAGAATGGCAAAGAGGTCACGGTGCTCATGGAGCTCCGCGCCCGCTTTGACGAGCAGAACAACATCGAGTGGGCCGAGCGCCTGGAAGAGGCAGGCTGCACCGTCATCTACGGTTCCGAGGGCTTTAAGTGCCACTCCAAGATCTGCCAGCTCACCTATCGCGAGGGCATGGCACTTACGCGCCTGACGCTTTTGGGCACCGGCAACTTTAACGAAAAGACGGCCAAACTCTACAGCGACTTTATGCTCATGACCGCCCATCCCGGCATCGGCGAGGATGCCAACCTGTTCTTCCGCAACCTGTCGCTGGGCAACCTGCGCGGCGATTACCGCTTCCTGGGCGTGGCGCCGGTCGGCCTTAAGCCGCTCATCATGCGCGGCTTGGACCGCGAGATTCAGCGCGCCCTTGCCGGCGAGCCCGCCCGTGTGTTCTTTAAGCTCAACTCGCTCACCGACCGCGAGGTCATCGACAAGATCGCCGAGGCATCGTGCGCTGGAGTCCGCGTGGACATGATCATCCGCGGCATCTCGTGCCTGAAACCCGGCGTTCCGGGCAAGACCGAGAACGTGCATGTCCGCTCTATCGTCGGGCGCTTTTTGGAGCATGCCCGCGTTTACGCCTTTGGCGTGGACTCGGACATGATCTACCTGAGCTCTGCCGACATGATGACGCGCAACACCGAGCACCGCGTGGAGATCGCCTTCCCCGTGCTCGACCCCACCTGCCGCGCTCTGGTGCACGAGTACATGGGCATGCAGCTGCGAGACAACGTGAAGGCCCGCAGCCTGACGAGCGACGGCACCTGGGTTCCCGTGGAGCGCAAGGAGGGCGAGAAGCCCTTCAACTCGCAGGAGGCCCTGTTGGAGCGTGCCTATCGCAACGCCGAGGCAGCCGCGCAGCAGCGTGCGCAGGAGAAGGAACGTGTGACCGAGGAGGCTATTCACAGCGAGCTTGAGCACGAAGCAGCAGTCGAGCCTGCTACCGAGCCGGAAGCTGCCGTCGCTCCCCCGGTGGCAGAACCCGAGCCTGCCGAGGAGCCAGAGGCCGTCGAGGCCGCACCCGAGCCCGTCGTTGAGACGGAGCCCGCCGCCGCCCCCGCCGCCGCGTGGGACGGAGGCGAAACAGCCCTATGTGCCGCAGCCCACGCCGATCGCGCCCAGCGTTCCGTTGTCGGGACCCTATGCCAGGCCGTCCGCCGCGGCGGTGGCGGGCACGCCGCAGGCGCAGCCTGCGCCCGCGCGCACCGAAGAGCCTGTGATCATCCCTTATTCCGCGCCCATCCCTCCGATGGGAAGTAAGGCGGATGCGGGAGAAGCGGCCCCTGCTTCAGCGGCCCGGAAGGGGGAGGCTTCCCCGGCGGCGCCTGTATCCGGGCAGAAGAAGCCGGAAATGCAGCGCGCGCAGGAGCCTTCTGCACCGTCTGTGGGAGCTGCCGCGAAACCTCCGGTGTTCACTGCGCCGCGCGGCCAGCAAAAGCAGGGGTCCGCGCTGTCGGACGACCTGCTGGCCAATTTGAACGCGCTGCTCAACGGAGGGCAGGAACCGTAAGGCCGTCCGGGCCGAAGCCTTAAAATAAGGGCAACACCGCACAATTCTAAGTGTCGAATCGCGCCGGCAGATTTTTTGGCAGGTTAAACAAAAAGCGCAGCGAATAC
>CAJMRD010000062.1 GCA_905215725.1 uncultured bacterium
TCACAAGAGAGCAGCTTTTTGAGGGCTTCAAGGTACTTCAGCAGAAAGGCGCAAAGCATTTCGGACTTCACGCTTTCCTTGCTTCAAACACTGTTTCAAACGCTTATTATCCAAAGCTTGCAAGAATACTTTTTGAGCTTGCTGTTGAGCTTCATGAAAAGACAGGTGCAGACATCAAGTTCGTAAACCTTTCAGGCGGTGTTGGTATAGCATATGAGCCTGACAAGCCACAGAACGATATCTTCGCTATCGGCGAGGGCGTTCGCAAGAAGTTTGAAGAAATTCTGGTCCCCGCCGGCATGGACGATGTGGCGATCTGCACCGAGATGGGTCGCTTTATGATGGGCCCCTACGGATGCCTGGTCACCAAGGCCATCCACGAGAAGCAGATCTACAAGGACTATATCGGCGTGGACGCCAGTGCCGTCGATCTGATTCGTCCTGCCATGTATGGCGCTTACCACCACATTACGGTGATGGGCCAGCCGGGTGGCGACGACAAGACCACAGCGCCCGTCACGGACACCTACGACATCACGGGCAATCTGTGCGAGAACAACGACAAGTTCGCCATCGATCGCGAGCTGCCGCATATCGACATGGGCGACCTGCTTGTGATCCACGATACCGGCGCGCATGGCTACTCCATGGGCTACAACTACAATGGACGCCTGCGCTCCGCTGAGGTCCTGTTGCGCCCCGATGGCTCGGCCGACCTCATCCGCCGCGCCGAGCGCCCGGGCGATTACTTTGCCACGCTCGACGTGCTGCCGAGCGGCCGAGAGCTGCTGGCCAAGTCGCGCGCCGAAAGTGCCCGCCGTCGCGCCCAAGACGAGCGCCTGGCAGTCGCCGCCCAATGGAACAAACGCATCCAGATCGCGGACGCGAAGGAGAAGAACATGGACATCCGCAATCTCGAGGGCTCAATCGTCGCCCTCGTCACGCCGTTTAAAAAGGATGGCAGTGTCGACTTTGACGCACTCGAGCGCCTTATCGATTTCCACCTGCAAAACGGCACCGACGCCATCCTCACCCTGGGCACCACCGGCGAGAGCGCCACGATGACCGACGACGAGGACAACTCCGTCGTCGCCGCCGTGGTCAAGCATGTTGCAGGACGCGTCCCCGTCATTGCCGGCTCGGGCTCCAACTCCACGCAGACCATGCTCACCAAGTCGCTTACTTACCAGGGCCTGGGCGCCGACGGTCTGCTGCTCATCACCCCCTACTACAACAAGTCCAATGAAGAGGGTATCTATCAGCACTTTAAGACCGTCGCCGATGCCGTGGACATCCCCTGCATCCTGTACAACATCCCCGGCCGCTGCGGCTGCGGTATCAGCGAGCGCAACGTAGAGCGCCTGGCCGCGCACCCCAACATCATGGGTATTAAGGAGGCCTCGGGCAACGTCGCCTACGCGGCCAAGATCGCCCACCTGCTGTCAGACGACTTCCGCATGTACTCGGGCGAGGACGCGCTTACCGTACCGCTCATGAGCCTGGGTGCTTCGGGCACCATCAGCGTGTGGGCCGATGTGCAGCCGCAGCTCGTACATGACATGTGCCGCGCTTATCTGGACGGCGACGTAGCGCGCGCCCGCGATATACAGATTGCCGGCCAGCCGCTCATCAATGCCCTCTTTAGTGAGGTCAACCCCATCCCCGTCAAAGAGGTGCTCGCCCAGATGGGTATGATCGAGGCAAACTACCGCATGCCGCTGTGCCCCATGGCAGACGACACGCGCTCTGCACTTACCGATGCTCTGAAGGGGGCTGGTCTGCTTGATTAAGACCGTCATTATGGGAACGGGCCGCATGGGCTCGCTCATCCGCACCACCGCCGAGGGCGTTGTCGACGCCGCCGGTCAACCCGTTTTTGATATCGTGGCCCAGATCGGTTTTGATCTGTCCGAGCTCGAGAGCGCCCCGGCAGCCGACGTTATCATCGACTTCTCGAACGTCGTGACCTTCGATGCCGTCGTCGCCTATGTCGAGCGCACGGGCGCCGCGTTGGTCTCGGGCACCACGGGCTATACGCCCGAGCAGATGGACCGCCTGCGTGAGCTGGGCCAGAACACCCGCGTTATGCACTCGGGCAATTACTCCATCGGCATCGCAGCCCTGCGTCATCTAGTGGCCCAGGCCACACGCGAGCTGCCCGGCTTTGACTGTGAAATCGTCGAGACGCACCACAACCAAAAGGTCGATGCCCCCAGCGGCACTGCCAAGCTACTGCTCGATGCCGTCGTCGAAGCTGAGCCCGAGGCAGGCTACCACCCCGTCTATGGCCGCGAGGGCATGTGCGGCGCGCGTGACCCCAAGGAGATCGGCATGCACTCGCTGCGCGGGGGCACCGTCGCCGGCGTGCACGAGGTGAGTTTCTTTGGCCAGGACGAGGAGGTCACGCTCACCCACCGCGCCACGAGCCGTCAGATCTTTGTCAACGGCGCCCTGGCAGCCGCGCAGAAGCTCGTCGCCCGCGAACCCGGCTTCTACACCTTCGACCAGGTCATGTTTGCCTAACCAAGTATCAACCGAATCCACCCAAAGGAGAGATAGCAAATGAGCAACGCAGCCGAGATGGATGCCCAGGAGATTATCAACTACATCGCCACCGCGCCCAAAAAGACACCTGTCAAGCTGTACGTGCGCGAGAAGCCCGGCATGAAGGTTGCCTGGGGCGACGCACATGTCTACGGCGGCCGTCGCGGCAAGACCGTCTTTGGCGACTGGGATGAGCTCAAGGCCATCCTCGATGCCAATGCCGACTCCATCGACTACTACGATGTCGAGAATGACTGCCGCAACTCTGCCGTGCCCATGCTCGACCTTAAGGGCATCAACGCCCGCATCGAGCCGGGCGCGATCATCCGCGACCGCGTCGAGATCGGCGACCGTGCCGTCATCATGATGGGCGCCATCATCAACATCGGCTCCGTTATCGGCGAGGGTTCCATGATCGATATGGGCGCCGTGCTGGGCGGTCGCGCCACCGTGGGCAAGAACTGCCACATCGGCGCCGGCACCGTGCTGGCAGGCGTTGTGGAGCCCGCCAGCGCCACGCCCGTCATCATCGAGGACGATGTCATGATCGGCGCCAACGCCGTGGTCCTGGAGGGCGTGCACGTAGGCAAGGGCGCTGTCGTTGCCGCCGGCGCCGTGTGCGTCGAGGATGTCCCCGCCGGTGCCGTCGTGGCCGGTGTCCCCGCCCGCGTCATCAAGATGCGCGACGAGAAGACCGACAGCAAGACCGGCCTGGAAGAGGGCTTACGTCAACTTTAATAGTTACGCGGTTTTGACAAACCGCGTTTTCGCTGACGTATGCCTAGCCTGCGGCGCAATGTCAGCAACCAAGCCGAAAACAAAAAAGGCCGAAGTCCCAAAGGGCTTCGGCCTTTGTTTTTCTGCAACGTCCAAGCGCAGCTTATCGATTCTCAATACTTCCGATGTTCTTGAGCTCGATAGAGATGAGGCCGTTGGGTTCGTTGACGAACTCGATGTACTCGGAGTTCGAACCCATCTCGGCCGGGAAGCTGATCTCGATACCCGTGTCGGTACGGATCTTATGATTGCGCACCGCCGCGCGTTCGACCTGCTTGCGCTCCACGGGCACAAGCTCAGGCACCTTCTCCTCAGTCAGTGCCGCGCGCACGCTCTCCTTGATAACCGGTTCGTCCTCAAAGACCTCATCGACGATATCCCAAGGCGGCAGCTCCTCGTCATCCTCGACTTTCTCGGCAACGGCAGCCTTAACCTTGGCGAGCGCCACGGCCGTGTTGGCGCCGTGCTCCTCGGCGACTTCCTCGACCACACGCGTCACGGTATCGATGACTTCCTTGCCCGACACGCCCGTGTCGCACTGCAGCAGGCCATCGGGGATAAGCATACGGTCCTCACCGGCAATCTTGCGTTTCTTGTCCACATAGCCAATCTCCATGGTGCTCGCGCGCACGATGGCATAGCTCGGCACCTTCTGCGAGGGATTTGGCAAAATGGCGTAATGGCGCGCGATGTCGTTGCGCACCTCCCCCTCCTCGCGGCCCACTTCGTGCATAAAAGCCTGTTTAGAGCCCAGCAGCATCACGGCAAACCAGCGGGCATCCTCATCGTCGTCAAAATCGGCCACCAGCACGTCGGTGGACTCGGCTTTCTCGGCTTTGGTGAGCTCGGAGGAGATAAACTCCGCAATCTGCTGCGACAGGTCCACAAACTCGCGCTCGCCAAAGAAATAGCCCTTGAGCTCGCCGCCAAACGCAGAGTTCTCGGCAAACGTGGCGCGTTTATTGTCGGCCGAGGTTCGTGCGCGGCGCAGATGCGTGGTTACGAAATTGCGCACGGTACGGCTCTCGATATCCAACTCGCGCTGGCTCATAACGTTGACGGCAGAGTCAAAGTCCAGGATATGCAGAATCGCGTGATTGATTTTCATATACGGCATTCCGTTCTAGATCGAATTGAGCACGAATCAGTATAGCGGTCGAGCCCGCCCCAGGCGCTTCGAAGATTGGTGCATCGGGGACAGGTTGCTTGCACCAATGGTTAGCGCAGGAGCTCGGACTGCCAAGCCTCGAGCTGTTCTGCCAAACTCTTGCCGGCAGCGGGCACGTCGATCTGGGGTCGTTTGGGCAGCAGCGCACACTTAAGAATCGCAACGATGGTCTGCGAGACAAAGCGTCGCGTATCCTTGTCAAAGCCTTGCGCTGCCTGGAGCATCACGGGTAGGCTCTCGCGCAGATTCCCAGCGATATCCGCAAACCGCTCAGCACCCGTAGCCTCAAACACGGAGAACAACGCATCTACAAAACGCTCGCGTTCGCTAGGCGACACTGCAAGCAGCATCTCACGAATGGAACCATCAACGTATCGAGCACCGGCAGACAGGCGCTCACAGTACACGAAGTCGTGACCATCAACCACCCAGCTAAAGGGATTGTGCTGCAGCAGGCTGAACTCGGTGCTCTCAACGATGGCATAGTCCTCCTGTGTCTCGAACATCATGCCAAAGATCGACGACCGAGGTAGCGTCTTGTCGATTCGACCGGAAAGATCGGCAAAGGCGTCGCCGTTCAGAAACTCCTCGACGAAGCCCGGGCCATCATGGGAATACGCCCGTTCGATTCGTTCACGGGCAACATCGGAGCACATCGCTGCACCGTACACCGCAAGGTTTCCACCCTTGGAATGACCCCCGCACAAAAGCGGCCCGCCAATCGCATCCGCCGCCTCGTCCACATAACGTGCCGCGGATTCCTGGGCCGGCACAGGACACCGGAACGCCATGTTAAAGTCTTCTTTCCAGCCCACAATCGTACTATCGGTCCCCCGGAAGGAAAGATAACTAAACCCCGCCGGAAACCGGAACGCCATGGCTGCGAACTGCTCCGTCGCCACCATATCGCTCACAGCACGATAGCCGCAAACGTGCACGCCACGGTAGCGAGGACTTGCTGCCACGGCCTCCAACAAGGCCCTGCTCCCCTCCGGGTCCCACAAGTCGTCAATCATGTCCCGGTAGCACTCGGCACGCAGCAGCTCGCGTACGTCTAGGCCCTGCCAGTTCGTCAGCTCCGCCATATCACCCGGCAAACGCAAATAGGACAACCACGCAAAGACGAGGCTATCCACCGCGCAGAACGGCCGCTCCTCAAACGGATCAAACGCCGTCTGGGCATAGGTCAAAAAATTAGGCGAATCCGACATGGCCCTCCCATCAACTATGGTGCATTGGGGTCAGGTTACTTTGCACCAAAAAGGCGCCCGGACCGTGTGGGCCCGGACGCCTTCATTGTAGCTTTTCGCTCTAGCGAGCTTGATTTAGCAGGAAAAATCGACGCTGTCGATGATGTCCTTGAGGGCCTTGGCGGAGACGGTGAGCTCATGCTGCTCGTCGTCGTTCAGCGGCACGGGGACGCGGCAGACAACGCCGTCGCGGCCAACGACGGTCGGCATGGAGATGGCAAGATCGGACAGGCCATACTCGCCCACCATGAGCGAGGAGACAGGCAAAACGGTCTGCTCATCGCGCATAACGGCGGTGCAGATGCGCTTGACGGCCATGGCGACGCCATAGTAGGTGGCGTGCTTCTTCTCGATGATGGTGTAGGCGGAGTTCTTGACGTCCTCGGCGATGCGCTTCTCGGCAGCCTCATGCTCCAGATGGCCGTGAAGCTCGCAGAAGGTGTTCAGCGGAACGCCGGCAACCTGAGCGCTGGACCAAGCGACAAACTCGGAGTCACCGTGCTCACCCATGACGTAGGCCTGAACGTCGCGCGGATCGACCTCGACGTGAGCGCCGAGCATCTGCTGCAGACGGCCGGTGTCGAGCACGGTGCCGGAGCCGATGACGTGACCCTCGGGCAGGCCGGACATCTTGATGGCGGCGTAGGTCAGAACGTCGACCGGGTTGGAAACGATTAGCAGAATGCCGTCGAAGCCGGACTTCTTAATCTCGGGGATAATGGACTTAAAGATGTTGACGTTCTTGTTGACCAGGTCCAGGCGGGTCTCACCGGGCTTCTGGGCAGCGCCAGCGGTGACGACGATCATGGCGGCGTCGGCGACATCGGAATAATCGCCGGCGTAGATCTTCATCGGCTCGGCAAACGTCATGCCGTGCGCGATATCCAGGGCCTCACCCTCGGCACGGTTCTTGTCCACGTCGATGAGGACCATCTCGGAGAACAGACCACTCTGCATCAGTGCGAACGCCGAAGACGAACCGACGAAACCGCAGCCGACAATAGCGACCTTCTTCTCGTTAACCATTAGAAACTCCCATCTCTCTCCACAAACAAGCCGCCCGGGAACGACCCGAGCGGCTTGTCGTAATCCCAATACATCCAATCGGGACTTTGATTATGCTCCTATTCGCAGCCAAAAATCGACCGTTTACCGAAATTGTTTGCAGTATTCGTAAAATAACTGCACGAAATCGGTTTCGATCTATTGACGAGTCAAAATAGGTTTCTAATACAAGCCCGCCTCGCGAATGGCCTCGACAGCCAAAGCGATCTGATCGGGCGGCAGGACCAGTGCCATACGCACGTGCCCCTCGCCCGAAGGGCCAAAGCTCGCGCCCGGCGTCACCACAACGCCGGCCTTCTCCATAAGCTCCTCGCAAAACGCCATGGAATCGGTGCGACCACCGGGAAGCTTGGCCCACACAAACATAGAGCCATGCGCGTTGGGTCGCTCCCAGCCCAGGCCCTCAAGACCGTCGCACAGGGCATCGCGGCGCTCCTGGTACTTCAGACGCTGCGCCTCGACCTCATCGCGCGGACCGTTCAAGCAGGCGATAGCAGCCTTCTGGATCGGGAAGAACATACCGAAGTCGATCTGGCCGCGCAGCTTGGCAAAGGCCGAGACCACATCCTCGCGACCGACCAAAAAGCCGATGCGCGCGCCGGTGACGTTAAACGACTTAGAGAGCGAGAAGAACTCCACGCCCACCTCGAGCGCGCCGGGATACTGCAAAAAGCTTCCGCCCGGCTCGCCGTCAAACACGATGTCGGAGTACGCGTTGTCATGGACGATGAGCAGGTCGTGCTCGCGGGCGAAAGCGATAATCTCCTCGTAGACCTCGGGCGTACCCACCGAGCCGACCGGGTTCGCGGGCAGCGACACGATCATATACTTGGCACGGTCGGCCACCTCGGGATCGATACCCGCCACATAGGGCAGATAATTATGCTCGGCAACCAGCGGATAGTATTCGAGCTTGGCATCGGCGATCTTGGCACCCGCCTCAAAGACCGGGTAGCACGGATCGGGAACCAGAATGGTGTCACCCGGATCGAGCAGGGCCAGGCCCAAATGGCCCACGCCCTCCTGCGTGCCGTTGCACGACTGCACCATGGACGGCGTAATGCCCGAAACGCCAAAGCGACGCTCATAGTAATCGCACACGGCTTGCTTGAGTTCGGGCAGGTCGCGCAGGGCATACTTCCACATCTCGGGATCTTGGGCTGCCTGCGTGAGCGCCTCGACCACGTGGTCGTACGGCTTAAAGTCGGGCGTGCCCACGCTCATGTTGTAAATGGTCTTGCCCTGAGCCTTCAGCGCGAGAAGCTTGTTGTTGAGCGAGGCGAAGACCTCCGCGCCAAAGCGGTCGAGACGCTGCGATGCCTGCATGGTGCCACCTTTCGATATAAAAAACGCGGCGCTCCGACAAGAGCGCCGCGCGATACGGGCCATCAGATTGCAAAAGTGTAACGCTTGCAACACCCATATTGGTTCAATTTAGCCAACCTTAGTCAACTGGATTGAGCGCGTCGATCTGCGCAAGCCACAGACGCGAGCTGGCGTCACTTGGCATGCGCCAATCGCCGCGCGGGCTGAGCGTCACCGAGCCCACCTTGGGGCCATCGGGCAGGCAGCTGCGCTTAAACTGCTGGGCAAAGAAGCGACGGTAGAACGTACGTAGCCACGTGTGGACGGTCTTGGCGTCGTAGACGCCCTCGAAGCTCTTGAGCGCCATGCGATAGATCTTGCCCGGCTCAAAGCCAAAACGCAACAGGTAGTAGAGGAAGTAGTCGTGCAGCTCGTACGGGCCCACCAAATCCTCGGTCTTCTGCGCAATCTCACCGTCGCCCGTGGGCGGCAGAAGCTCGGGGGACACCGGCGTATCGAGGATATCGAGCAAAACCTCGGCAATGCGCCCGCCAAAGACATCGGCGGCATAGCGCACCAAATGGCGCACAAGCGTCTTGGGCACGCTCGCGTTGACGGCGTACATGCTCATGTGGTCGCCGTTATAGGTAGCCCCGCCCAGCGCCAGCTCCGACAAGTCGCCCGTGCCAATGACAAAACCGCCAGCCTGGTTGGCCAGATCCATCAGAATCTGCGTACGCTCGCGCGCCTGGCTGTTCTCGTAGGTCACGTCCTGCACGGCCGGATCGTGCTCAATATCCTTGAAGTGCTGCTCCACAGCCGCGTGGATTGAAACCTCACGGAAGCTCACACCGAGGTCGCGGGCGAGCGATTCGGCATTCGACTTGGTGCGATGCGTCGTGCCAAAGCCGGGCATGGACACGGCCGTGATACCGGTGCGTGGCAACCCCAGTGCATCGAAGGCACGCACGGTCACAAGCAGTGCCAGCGTGGAGTCCAGGCCACCCGAAAGACCGATGACTGCAGCCTTGGTACCCGTATGGGCAAGGCGGGTCTTGAGGCCAGCGGTCTGCAGGTCGAGGATGGTCTCGCAACGCTCGGCCAGGTCACCATGGTCGGCCGGCACAAAGGGCGCGCGGGGGAAGACACGGTCGATGTCGAGCGCATCGCGCAGGACAGGCTCTTTGGCCAGCACGCCCTCAAACGAAAACTCAACGGTCGTGACCTCCGGAGCATCGTCGGTGCGCGCCCACGTCGTCGAGCGACGGCGCTCGGCAACCAGGCGGTCAAGGTCAACGTCGGCGATGGCCATATCGCAGGTAAGCAGTTTGGTCGCGGCGAGCTTGGAGCCGTTTTCGTAGATAAGGTTCTCGCCCGCAAAGACCATGTCGGTCGTGGACTCGCCCTCGCTCGCGTCCACGTAGGCATAGGCGCAGTACAGGCGTGCGCTCTGGTTAGAGATGAGGCTGCGGCGATAGTCTGCCTTACCGATGATTTCGTCCGAAGCCGACGGGTTGAGAATCACCGTCGCACCGGCAAGCGCCATCTCGGTCGAAGGCGGCGCCGGCACCCACAGGTCCTCACAGACCTCAACGCCCAGCACCATATCCTCGGCACCCTCATCACAGCAACGGTAGATAAGCCCCGAGCCCAGCGGAACCGGACCCTGACCGGCAAATTCAACCCACACGGGATCCGCAGGCGCCGGAGCAAACCAGCGACGCTCATAGAACTCGCCATAGTTGGGCAGATACTTCTTGGCCGTGAGGCCCAAAAGCTCGCCCGCGCAGCACACGGCGGCGCAGTTGTAGATATTCTCGGCAACTGCAACGGGAAGACCGATGGTAAAGACAATCGGCAGCTCGCGGGTTTCATCGAGAATACGTGCCAGTGCGGTCTCGCAGGCATGCAGTAATGTGCGGTTATGGAACAAGTCGGCCGCGGTATAGCCGGTCAGGTTAAGCTCGGGCAGTACCAGAGCACGAACGCCGCGCTCGGCAGCCTCGCGAACAGCCGCCAGCGCAACCTCAGCATTGCCCTCGACATCGGCAACGCGAATCTGCGGCGACGCCGCCGCCACACGCAAAAAGCCATCAGACTGAGAAAGGTGAAGATTCATAAGAATGCTCCCGTGCGTAGACGCCATTCACAACAATTAGCAAGCCCTATTGTAGTTCAACCGCCGGGTGCAACCGCATCCCACCAACTTGGTGAGCTATTGATGAGTTGATGGTATCTGTTAAATGTCACGTACGATTCACATCTGGTGGGTACCCTGATGGCTACACGAAACGAAGCAGATTTACACCGGGAGGACCCCGTATGACAACCAAGTACACCGACGCGCCGCGCACACGCGTCATGACACCGGCATCGCTCAACAACGGCGTGCACGAAAACCATTCCATCGGACAGACTATGGCCATCGCGCCCAAAAAGGGCCTGTTCGACGACATTTCCATTCCCCAGATCATCGCCGGCGCCGCGGCTGCCGCCACGAGCGTGGCGCTTGCTTCCAAGATTGGTATCGCCGGTTCAGTAATTGGTGCCGCCGTGAGCTCGGTCATCACCGTTGTGTCCTCGCAGGTCTACCGCCACTTTATCTCTGCCAGCGCCGAAGCCCTCAAAGGTACGCACGCCGCCGTCGACTACCCCGCCGGTGCCTATGAACCCGTTGAGCTTAATGCCGAGGAGCACCTGGGCGGCGCCGCGACTACGCAGGAGATGCGCCAGGTTGCGGGGCGCGCGACCACGGCTCGCGTCGCCCCCAACAGTCTGCGCGCCAAGGCGGCGGCAGAGCGCAGCCAGACGCAAAAGAAGGTCATCGTCTTCTCGATCGCCATCGCCATCGTCGCGGTCATCGCCTGCGCTGGCGCCATCCTTATCACTACGGCCGGTGAAGGCCTGGGCGAGCGTCCCGAGCCAATCCTTTCGTCGCACACGACCGAGCACGACGCGGATAGCTCCGGTCAATCGCAAAGCCAGCAGGACGACCCGCAGGGCACCTCCGCATCCACTGACTCGTCATCGAACACCCCCGATCAATCGCAGGGCGCCGATTCCTCTGCGAACAACAGCGGCACGCAATCCGGCACGACTGACTCAAGCCAAACGACTGACGGCTCTCAACCGAGCACGGGCGACCAGACGAGCGGCAATACATCGAGTACGGGATCTACCGACAACAGCAGCACCAACAGCTCGAGTGGAACCGCGTCCGGCACGGCATCTGACAGCTCGAGCCAGGGCACGGCGTCGGGCAACTAAGCACGTTTGCCTCTCATAGATAACCGACCTGTATAACGGGCGCGAACCGGCAACGGTCGCGCCCGTTTGCCTTGGGCGCCGAGGTGGCACGCCCCGTGCGATGGTAAGATGCTTTGGTGTGTAAAGAGGAGATTTGCCATGAGCAAGACAATAGTTACGCCCACGCTATCGTTGGGCAACCACATCTATCTGTATCGCCTGCTGCGCGACGCGATTGGGTGCGGCAAGCAAACGTTTATGACGCAGGTCGAAGAGGCGCTCGCCGCCGGCGACATGGCCGCTTATGACCTGGGCTTTGAGTCCACGCGCGAGCTGCTCGAGGAGCTTGACGACTGTATTAAGCTGACTGTCTTTAAAGGCGGCCGCCTGTATGCCACCGTCATCGCCAACGAGGCCTGGGATGCCGCCCTTGCCAAGGGCGAGGACAAGCCCAAGGGAGCCAAGCAGTCCTACAAAAAGAAAAAGCGCGGCGAGAAAGACCTCAAGGCTGTGCGTCCCAAGCACGTTAAGCGTCCCGAGCCCGTGGCCGAAGTCACTCTGAAGCCCGAGCCCGAGACAAAGATCGAAATCGCTATTGAGGTAGCAGCAGAAACCGAAACCGAAATCGCCGCCACGACCGATCCCGAAGTCATATCAGAGCAGGAAGCCACTGCGGAGCTCAACGAGGCTCCCAAGTCGACAACCGAAGAAGCCGCCAACCAACCCGAGACGCCTGCGTTCCAAAACAGCGATGTCTTTGGCGACGAGGCCGAGGACGATCAACCCGACGAGTCCGCCGATCAAGACGCTACCGAGTCGACGCCGGGACCCGAGACGCCGCAGCCTGCCATCTCGCTTACGGTCGTCTATGACCCCGAGAACGCCAACGCCGGCATCACCACCATGGCATCCACGCCCATCGAGGCAAAGTCGAGCGTCGAGAATGAGAACGCGACGCAGGTTGAGGTTGAAGCCGCAGTTGCAGACGTGCCCGTCACCGTGAAGCCCGCAGATTCCGAGATCAAGCCGGAAGTAACGCCGGAGCCCGCACCCGTCATCGAATCCGTGCCCGTCTCTGCTTGCGACCAAATTCCCGCACCGGCTCCGGCTCCGGTCGCCGCTGCAGTACCGGCCCCCGCACCTGCAGCGTCTGCCATCACCGAGGACTTCCCCGTCGATTTCGCAACCGAAGTCTTCTGCCCCGGCCCGCTTCTGCACCAGCTGTCGACCTATCTCCCCTACGGCGCCGACACGCTCGGCATCGTCGGCGAGTACTACTGGATCGCCCGCGAACGCGGCACCATCGAGGCCGCGCGAAACCGTGCAAGCTTCCCCCTGCGCTACACGCAGGCCGGCGA
>CAJMRD010000063.1 GCA_905215725.1 uncultured bacterium
ACAGGCCGCCAAAGGTCGCCAGCACGTCCGGAATGAAGCCGGACAGCACCTGGCGGAGCGGATAGGCGTCGTTTGAATCGTAACCGGGCTTTGTCACCACGACCGTCAGCTCGTTTTCGCCCTCCCGCAGCGCGTCGCGGGTATCCACCCAGAAGCCGTCCCAGCGTCCCTCGTGTCCGCCCAGCGAAACACCGTTGAGCGAAATCTCGCAGGCATAGCTAACGCCGCCGAAGAACAGCTCCGCCGGCTCTCTCTTCTCCAGACGGAACGTCCGGCGATAGCGCACCGGCCGCGCCTCGTCCCATCGCCCCAGTCCCCGGTCAAAGCAGCCCGGCACCGGTACCGTCCGCATCTCGCCGTCCGGCATGCGCGCTTCCCATTCGCCGTTCAAATCCAGTCTCAAGCTCGTCCTCCGTTCTGCACGCGTGTGTATTTTATTCTGCGCGCATTATATCACGCTGCACGAGGCTGTATCAATCATCTTTGCCCGCCAACAAAAACCCGGCGGCCCGAACGTCGCCGTTCGAACCGCCGTGCGAAAACAGTTTTTCAGCACAGATTGCTCCACGTCAGCTTTTCCTGATCCATCAGGTGGTCGATGCCCTCGCCGATGAGAATAGGTGTGTAGAGCTGCAGAATCACCGAGATGGCGGCGCTCACAAACGACGCCGCAAACGAAATACGGTGCGGACGGACGTAGCCCATCAGGCGGCGGGTCACCGCGCCCACGGGATAGCGCTCAGGGTCGCCGGGCTGGCGCGGACCGTCGCCCAGGTCGTTGAGGTTATCGTTGCCGGACACGTTGGCCGTCATCGTGGCGACCGAACCGGAAGAAGTATACGGATTCATTTAGCAGCCCTCCTTTGCGCAGACGGATGCGGAGGCGGTTGGGGCGGACGCGGGCGCCGCACTCCCCTGCCGGCCCTCGAGCTCCTCGCGGCGCAACTGCGACTGGCAAATCTCGCGGTAGAGCTGGCAGCTTGCGTACAGCTCGTCATGCATGCCCAGGCCTGCGACCGAGCCGTGGTCGAGTACGCAGATCATGTCAGCGTCGCGCACGGTCGAGACGCGCTGGCTTACGATCACCGTCGTGAGCGGCAGCCCGCCCTCGGCGGCACCGCGCACGCTACGCTCGCGGATGGCATGGCGAAGCGCCGCGTCGGTCTTAAAGTCGAGCGCCGAGGCGGAGTCGTCCATGATCAATATCTGAGGCGAACCCACCAAGGCACGCGCGATAGTCAGGCGCTGGCGCTGGCCACCGCTGAAGTTCTTGCCGCCCGCCTCGACCGGGGCGTCGAGCCCCTGCGGCTTGTTGCGCACGAACTCGCTCGCCTGCGCCATATCGAGCGCCGCCCAAAGTTCCTCGTCGGTCGCCGACTCGTCACGCCAGGTCAGGTTGCTGCGGATGGTGCCGCTCACCAGCGACGCTCGCTGCGGGACGGTCGCGACCACACGGCGCAGCCGGTCGAGCGGCCAGGTGCGCACGTCGGCGCCCATCACGCTCACGCTGCCGGTACTCGCATCGTACAGGCGCGGGATAAGCGAGACGAGCGTTGACTTGCCGCTGCCCGTACCGCCAATAATGCCGAGCGTCTTGCCCAGCGGGAGCTCCAAGGTCACATCGTTGACAGCATTGGCCGCGCCGGCGCCAAACGAGAAGCTCGCATGGCCCAAGCTCAGCGCAGGGACCGGAACAGCGCCACCCGCCAGGTCGCTCGGCTCGGGTAGCGCAACCGGCTGGTTGCCCTCGTCGGTAATGCTCGGCACGCAATTGAGCACCTCGTTGATACGCGACGCACTGGCGCTCGCCTTGGTAAAGACCACGACCAGGTTGGCGACGTAAACGATGGAGGTGAGGGTCTGCGTCATGTAGTTCACGAACGCCATGACCTGGCCCTGCGTGAGCTCGCCCACGTTGACCTGGATGCCGCCCACCCACAGGATGGCGCACACGCCCAGGTTCATCACCAAAAACGTGACGGGGTTAAGGATCGACGAGAGCTTGCCCACCGCGATGGCAACATGCGCCTGCTCATCGGCGGCTTGGGCAAAGCGCTCGCGCTCGTGATCCTCGCGCACAAACGCGCGGACCACGCGGGCACCCGAAAGCCCCTCGCGGCAGACAAGCGCGATGCGGTCGAGCTTTGCCTGCAGCTGCTTGTAGTACGGAATGCAGCGCGCCATGACAAACCAAAACACCAAGCCAATGGCGGGCGTGCAGATCAAGAAGATTACGCCGAGCTTAAGGTCGATGGCAAGGGCCGCGCACATGGAGCCCACCGCCAAGAAGGGCCAGCGGATGAGCATGCGCACGCCCAACGCCACAGCGAGCTGCACCTGGTTGACGTCGTTGGTAATGCGTGTGATGAGCGACGGCGTGCCAAAGCGGTCGAGTTCGGCGTAGCTCAGTTTGTTGATGTGCTGGTAGAGCGCGCCGCGAATGTCGGTACCCATGCCCTGTGAGGTCAGCGCCGCCATCTTTTGGCAAACAAGCGTAAACGAGATGCCGATCACAGCCATGGCGCCAAGTACCATGCCGTAGTGGATAACGGCGTTCACGTCGTGCGAGCCAATGCCCTTATCGATCATCTGGGCAATCACGAGCGGCGTAAGCAGGTCAAAGATCACTTCGATCAGCTTGCACGCTGGGCCAATCACCATATACCGGCGAAACTTACCACCAAAACGCCTGAGCAGCTCAATCATATTAAGGCGCTCCCTATCATCATCCCTCTTCAATCTGATTCATGATAGTACGGAGAGCCCTGAAGATACGTAAGCAACTCGTTACAGATGTAAGGGCGACGGTCGCTAGCGCCCAAGGCATGTAGCAGCCGATGTTTTGGCAACGCCAGCGAGCGCCGCAAGACACGGGATTCAATTCTTCAGATAAATGCACCCTCTATGGGTGATTTTTGGACGAAGTGGTCCCGGTGCCGGCGGGCTGTTTGGTAGTCGAGCGATCCCGCAGGCAAAGCCGAGGACCAGCGAGACACCAAACAGCCCGCCGGCACCGGGACCGCATCGCGGCACCAAAAAGCGCCCGTGCGCTCGATGGATTCGGATGCCCGACAGAGGCTCCTTATGGCTGCTTCCTTCCGGACCTGACCAGATTCGGAACATATCGTCATCCGAACCCATCGAACGCGCTAGGCGCTTGATATATATTACCTGCTCCCGTCCAACGGAGCAAGCTGCCCCGTGGTCAAAAGGAAAACCACATGAGTGCACGGCAGCAAAAAGGCGCGGCCGCAAGTATGCGACCGCGCCCCATCAGTTGCTTCGCAGAGAGCACTCAAGCGTTGCGTAAGCGCTGGGAAGCAAAACGTCGTTCGACGTCAATGCCGTTACTAATTACGGCGCTTGAGGATGATGCCGGCAACGCAAACGGCTGCACCGGCTACGACCAGCCCAATGACAGGCAGAATTGAGAAGGTATCACCCGTCATCGGCATGGCGCCCTTCTCGCCCTTCGTCGTCTTGACGGGCTTCTTATCGCTCGGCTTCGTGGGTTTAACCTCGGGCTCGGGCTTAGGCTCGGGAGCAGCAACCGTGTAGGTAACCTCCGGAACCGGGAAACCGCTTGCCGTGCCCTTGTCACCGTTGCCGTCAACGGGGTACAGGGTTGCGCTCTCGTTGACCTTGAGGCTATGAGTGCCGGCCTCGGTGGGCTTATTCACCAATACCTCGCTGTACGTAAGGACAACCGGTTTAGCGGGCACCGCGGCCTCGTTGAGAGTGAAGACGAGCTTCTCGTTCTCCCCTGCCGTGTACTTGAGGGTGAAGCGATAGGTGCCGTCCGCACGCTTGCCAAAGCCATAGGTGGTCTCGTCGATCTTCTCGGGCGTAAGGTCCTCGCCCGCAACATTCAGGCTGATCTTACTGGCATCGTTCACAAAGTCAAAGTTGTTGCCAATAAAATCCTCGACGGTCGAGCCAGCAGCAATCTTGTCCACGAGCTTTGCCTTGAGCTTATTGAAGTCGGTATCCAGCTCGCCGCCGTTCGTGTTCCTGGCAAGGTACTTCAAGAAAGTCGGGCCGTCGGTGAAGTCGGTGCCCTCCTTTACCCTGTAATAGACGTTCATGTCGTAGCCGAGACCGGCCATCGCCTGGAACGTATCGTCCGCGCTGATGTAGGCAACATCGATGTTGCACGGCGCGTTCACGTCGACGGGAATGGGTTTCGTGGTGCCGTTCTTGGCGGCGTCCTCGGTGTACTCGTAATCGTACTGAGCCCAGTTTTCGGCGGAATTCTGGTACTGATCTTTGTAGTAGGCGAGGTACTCAGCAAGATTCTTGGGACTCTTCATGGCCTCCGAGAAAATGAAGTTGGTGGAGCCGTCGGAGAACTTCTTCCAGTCATTTTTGAAATTGTACTGGCGCGACTGGTACTCCCAGATACCGCCCAGATGGTTCGATCCATTGGGGTATGCAACGTGGGTCTCTGGATTCGTCTGATCTTTTGGATTGCCAAACGACCTCGTATACGGGGTGGTGTAATCGCCATTCTTGCAGTAAAGGTAGGTTGCGCCGTCGCTAATAAGGATGACGTGCTTGTTCTCGGCCTTAACGGCAGTGTCCTTGTCGAGGATGCTCTTTGCGGCAAGAAGGCCGGCGTGCATGTTGGTGCCGGAACTCAAGTTCGTGCCCATCGCTGTCTTAATGGCCTCGTAACCCGTAACCACATCGGTCAGCCCCTGCTGAACGTTGCCGATTCTATTGAAGATGACCACACCAACCTTGATGTCGAGGCCATCGGTCTCCGCCTTCGCCTTGACCTCATCAAGGAAAGACGTAGCCTGGTCGCGGATTGCCTTATCGTCGGAAAAGGCCGACTTATCGAGCACAAACACAACGTCGGACGGCTCGGCCTCGCGCTTGCCCGGGAACGAGAGAGTGACCTTGGTCTCCAGATTCTCGTCAAGCTCGGTCGCTGTCTTCTGGTTCTGCTCTAACGTGGACGATTGCCCAGAGCCCCCCCCCCACGGCATCGTTTGCGAATGACATGGTCGCCGGAGTGGCCATGCCTAACGTCAGCGCCAACACCGCGCCAACCGTAACCGCGCGCTTAAGCGTATTTCCCAATCTGTGCATCCTAGCCCCTTTCGTATAATTTCCGTTTGCAGACAGGTGCATACGACACCAGTGATACAGCAATAGTATAGACCGTAAAATGCCAGCGTCATTAACATATATTTACAAAAAAAACGAGCTGGACAGGCAAATCAGATTGAATATCTATATCTATATGCGACCAAGATCGTATGCTCGGGCAGCCCCCTCGCCCGCGCACGCCAAATTGGCTACAGCCTCCTGCATGCCAAGCGCTTCCTCAAGGCTCATGGGCTTGCGGCAGACCGGCAGAACCAGATCGACACCCTGCCCATACACCGCATCCAGGTTGACGGCACGACCGCCCACGACGGCGACCACCGGCTTGCCATATCGCTTCGCACGACGGGCCACACCCACCGGCGCCTTACCGGCGGCGGACTGCTCATCCATATTGCCCTCGCCCGTTATGACCAGATCGACATCGCGCACGCGCTCGTCAAAGCCAATCAGATCGAGCACCGTCTCCACGCCCGAGCGCAGCTCCGCACCGAGCGCCAGTAACGCCGCGCCCAAGCCACCGGCAGCGCCCGCGCCGGGCACGCCGAGCACCGAGCAAAATGTCCGCGCACCCTCGGGCAGGCGCAACAATCCCTGAGCCCGCACCCCGGTAATTGCCGCATCGAGCAGGCGGCCGTAGCCGACCATCCAGCTGTCGTACTTGCCCAGCGCCTCGGCATCATCCGCCGGCAGACCCTTCTGTCCACCGAACACTGCCAGCGCACCGCGACGCCCTACGAGCGGATTCTCGACATCCGAAAGCACAACGATACGAGTGCCATCCAAAGCCCGAAGCGCTGGCGCCAAATCAACGCTCGCCACCCGCTCAAGTCCGGCAAGACCGGGGGCGACATCGCAGCCCTGATCATCGACCACACGCGCGCCCAGCGCCTGCAGCATGCCGGCGCCACCGTCGTTGGTGGCACTGCCGCCCAGACCAATATAGATAGTCTTTGCCCCGGCACGAACCGCACGGAGCATCAGCTCGCCCACGCCATAGGTCGAAGCCGCAAGCGCCGCCGACTCCGTACAGCCCGAATACCCAATACCCGCCGCCTCGGCCATCTCAATTACAGCCGAGTCGCGCTCGTCGTCCACCAGCATCCGGGCAGACACGCGGTCGCCCAAGGGACCTGCCACCTCGCAGGTCACAATCTCACCGCCGCACGCGGCAACGGCATCGAGCGTTCCCTCGCCACCATCTGCCAGCGGCAATGTACACACCTCGGCATCGGGCCAAACGCGGCGCACGCCTTCGGCAACCGCCGCTTCCGCCTGCGCACTCGAAACGCTGCCCTTAAAGGAGTCGATCGCCAGCAGCACACGGCGGGGCCGGCGGCACGCAGGACCAAAGTCAACCGCCTCAACGGCGATATCTTCGGCACACGCGAGCGCCTCGGCATGAGCGGTATGCGCCTCAAGATCGGCCCCACAACCGCAGCCAGCACCATCGGTGCCACGCAGCCCACTAAAATAGTCACTCAACACCTCACGACACTCGTCTGCCAGCACGCCGGCATGTACGTTAAACCGATGATTCAAGCGCGAATCGGCATTCAGGTCATACAGCGAACCCAGCGCGCCCGCCTTGGCGTCGCTCGCGCCATACACGCAGCGCCCCACGCGCGCGTTAACCATAAGGCCTGCGCACATGCAGCAGGGTTCCAACGTCACATAGACCGTACAGTCGGAAAGGCGCCAGCGGCCAAGCGCCTGGGCAGCGGCGCACACGGCCGCAAACTCGGCATGAGCCGAAGGGTCCTGGTCGAGTTCGCGCCGATTGTGCGCCCTCGCGGCGATCTCGCCGTCGCGCACCACTACGGCTCCGATGGGCACCTCGCCCACCGCCGCGGCGGCTCGCGCCTCCGCCAGCGCCTCGCGCATGAACTTCTCGTCGATTTCGGTGATCGTCATCGTTCGCCTTCCCTGTTGCAAATTCAAAACGATGCTATCATTACGACTCACGGAGAGATGGCAGAGCGGTTGAATGCGGCGGTCTTGAAAACCGTTGAGCGCGAGAGCGTTCCGGGGGTTCGAATCCCCCTCTCTCCGCCACTTTTAGTGATGCACCGGCGTCATGGTTCGCTCGAACAGCGCATCGACCACGTCGGCCATCTCAGGTCGACGCTCAAGATCGTGGCCCGATTCCCACCATATCGTGAAAAGTCGAATAATACCGCCGGCGACAAACTCAGACGTCGTCTCGAGTGACACGGGGGCCAGGGCATCCTCGGCAAGCACGTTCATCACGCGCTCGCGGATGGAGCGGGCAATGCGATCGCAAATAACGTTGGTCAACATGCCCGACATGCTGCTTGCCAAAATGTTATCCATGAGCCGCTCGTGCGTCAGAATCAAATCCATGGCATCGTCCAAAATCGCGTGCCGAAGCGCGCGCACGTCCTCGGCAGACACTGCGCCGGCCTCATCGGGCTGTTTTTGCGGCAAGCCCGACATGAGCTCATCGATATAAAAGGCAAAGTAATCGTTCTTGTCGCGAAAGTGCTTATAGAACGTCGTGCGGCGAATCATGGCGCGGTCGCACAGCATGGCAACCGTCAGGTCCTCAAAACGATGCTCCTCGAGAAGCTCGGTGAAAGCATCGAACAGGGCGCGGTAGGTTTTCTTGATGCGAAGGTCCACTGGTATCGCCATCCTCAGGGCAAAGACAACACTCGTCAATCTGTCGCATATCTTACACCTGTACCTCGCGCGCTTTGCCCCGGTGCCGACCCCGCCGAAAACATAACGCTTGCCGGAAAGTTCGGCACGGCAAAACGTTGCGGGTATACTAGTAGCGTTATACCAACGGCAGCTGGCGCATGCCGCCGCGGCCATTCGAAACGGAGACATCATGATTACCGTCATCATCGGCATCGTTGTTGTCATTGTGATTGTCTGCGCCATCGCCGGCATCTACAACAACATGGTCACCAAGCGTAACCGCATCGATAACGCCTGGCAGAACATCGATACGCAGCTGCAGCGCCGTAACGACCTGATCCCCAACCTGGTCGAAACCGTCAAGGGCTACGCCAAGCACGAGCAGGAGACGCTCTCCGCCGTGATCAGCGCGCGTAACACCGCCGTCAAGGCCACCACGCCCGAGGCCAAGATGGAAGCCGACAACGTGCTGACCGGCGCACTGCGCCAGCTCTTCGCTGTGGCCGAGGCCTATCCCGATCTTAAGGCAAACACCAACTTTACGCAGCTGCAGGCATCGCTCGAGGACACCGAGAACAAGATTAGCTATGCACGCCAGAGCTACAACGACTGCGTGCTCAGCTACAACAACGCCATTCAGACGTTCCCGGCTGTCATCTTTGCTGGCATCTTCCAGTTTAAGGAGCGCCAGGGCTTCGAGGCCGCTGAAGCAGCCCGCCAGGCCCCGACCGTCAAGTTCTAGTAGTTTGACAGCACATCCTTAATCGTCCAAATGTATAAACCGCCCCGTCGAATGCATACTTCGACGGGGCGGTTTCCTTTTTCGCGAAGGTCCCCCTCTAAGCGCCGTGCATTTTTAGGAGTATTCAACATAACCAAGAGCTTCGGGCGCCACGATAAATGCCAAAGACCGCGAATATCCCTGCAAATCAAACGCTGCCAGCCCATAATCCCGCCCATCATCCGTAGAAAACATCGAGAAATCCCGATTTTTTGCCCGAGGTCGGTATGCAGGGGCCTTCGACTGCAGAATACTCGCAAAAATGCACGTCGCCACCACCCCCACATGGCGCGAAGCAAAAACACACGCGCGGCCTAAAAGGCCGCGCACCATCTTTAATTCAGATCTATATTGCCCGTAACGGCAGCGCCGAGGTAACGCAGGCCCGAGGGCGGCCTTCCTTTCCGGCGCACTCCGCAGGACGAAAGAACCTCCGCCGCACGAAGTGCGCAGCGGAGGTTCTTTCATGTCCGAGGACGCGCCGGAAAGGAAGGTCGCCCTCGGGCCGGACAGCTAAGACAGCTTACGCGACGGTGTAAACCCAGTTGTGCTTGTCCTCAACAGCACCGGACTGGATGCCAGTCAGGGTCTCGCGGAGCTTCTTCATCACAGGGCCGATCTCGGTGTAGCCAGCCGGGAAGGTCACGGTCTCGTCGGCGCCGTAAACCTTGTTGTCGATCTCGCCAACCGGGGAGATGACGGCAGCGGTGCCGCACAGGCCGCACTCGACAAAGGCACCGGCCTTGACCTCGGCCCACTCGACGGGACGCTGGTCAACGGTCATGCCCAGGTCCTGAGCAACCTGAACGAGCGAACGGCGGGTGATGGAAGGCAGAATGGAGTCGGTGTGGGACTGCGGAACGACGAGGGTGCCGTCCTCCTTCACGAACAGGACGTTAGCGCCACCGGTCTCCTCGACATAGGTGCGGGACTCGGAATCGAGATACAGGTTCTCGGCATAGCCCCCGCGGTGAGCCTCCATCGTGGGCTTGAGGGACATGGCGTAGTTGAGGCCGGCCTTGATGTTGCCGGTGCCATGCGGTGCTGCACGGTCATACTCGGAAACGCGCAGCTTGACGGGCTTGAGGCCACCCTTAAAGTACGGACCGACCGGGGTCACGAGAATGCGGAACGTGTACTCAGGAGCGGGAGCCACGCCGATCACGTCACCGGAGCCGATCATAAACGGACGCACGTACAGGGTCGCGCCGGAGCCGAAGGGCGGAACCCAGGCGGCGTTGGCAGAAACGACCTGCTTGACGGCCTCAACGAACTTGTCCTTGGGGAACGGGGGCATCTCGAGGCGCTGGGCAGAGTTATACATACGCTCAGCGTTCATGTCGGGACGGAAGCAGACGATGCTGCCGTCCTCGGCGGTGTAGGCCTTCAGGCCCTCAAAGACCTCCTGGCAGTAATGGAAGATACCGCCGCACTCGGAGACATGCAGGGTGTGGTCGGTGGTCAGGCCGCCCTCGTCCCACTCGCCATCCTTCCAATGAGCCTCGTAGCTGTAATCGGTCTTCATGTAGCCAAAGCCGAGGCTACCCCAATCGATATCCTTCTTCTCGACAGTCATATGTCGCTCCTTACATACACAGTTGCATACTCGCGAACCCGTACGCAAGGACCGAGGCCGGCCGCGTCGCAACGTCGCACGCCCAGAGCGTAGAGCCGGACGGGACACGCGAACAGCATCAAAGCCGATGGCACGTCGATTCGCATGCACGAGATTGTACTCCGCACGCGCGTCGGATAAAACGTTTTTCTTTAACTAACTAAAGTATTTTCATTTGACCGAAGCTGAAGAGGCCCGCCACCGTAAACGGTGACGGGCCTCAACTGCACGGTTTGCGCGCTGGCTCGAGCTACGCGTTCTATTTGCCCAGCTTGGCCTTAACCAGACCGACCACGGTCGGGATGATCGACACGGCAACGATGCCGATAATCAGCAGCTCAAAGTGCTCCTGCACAAAGGGAATGCCGCCAAAGAAGTAGCCCAGCAGCGTAAAGACTGTCGACCAGGTAATGCCGCCCAGCACGTTAAAGACGACAAAGTTGCGCCAGTGCATGCCGCCCATACCGGCGATAAAGGGCACAAAGGTGCGGATAAACGGGAAGAAGCGGCCGAGGAAGATGGCCAGGTGGCCCCACTTGTCCAAGAAGTCCTCGGACTTTTTGATGCGCTCGGGCGTCATAGCCTTGACCTTGCCCGAAGCGATGATCTTTTTGCCAAAGAAGTGACCGATCATAAAGTTGCACTGATCGCCCAAAATGGCAGCGGCCCATGCGATGGCCAGAAGCGCCACAATGTTAAAGCCGCCGTTGTGGGCAAAGAAGCCCGAAGCAAACAGCAGCGAATCGCCGGGGAGGAACGGGAAGAACACCACGCCCGTCTCGATAAAGATGATCAGGAACACGCAGCCGTAGGCCATAAGCGGGCCGGCGGCGATCCAGCTGGCGATCGCGGTGCGCGGGTCCTTAAGCAGCCCGGCAATAAAATTGATGAAACCCATGAAGTAAAACCTCTCAGTTGTGGGCGCGGACACGTCCAAGTTGACCAGTATACGGTTGCGGCGCCCCCTCGTGCGCAACCCCACAAAAGCATGACTCCATTACCAGCAAGTTTGCATAACTGACACCTGTCGTGCAAAGCTGCCAAGATTGTCCTTCCTAATCCCTAGCGAATCGCTATACTTTATTGAATCGCATTGCCATGGGCTAAGGGAGGGCGGCCGGTGAGCTTTATCAATACCATCCGCGAGGACATCAAGACCGTCCAAGCGCAGGATCCCGCCGCGCAAAACGGTCTAGTCATCTTCCTTTCCTATCCTGGCCTGCACGCCAAGTGGAACCACGTGCCCGAGCACTGGCTCTGGGAGCACGGTCATCGCTCGCTCGCCCGCGTGCTCTCGCAAATCACCCGCCACATCACCGGCGTTGAGATTCATCCCGCCGCACAGATCGGCAAGCATTTCTTTATCGACCACGCCATGGGCGTCGTCATCGGCGAGACCACCATTGTGGGCGACAACTGTGTGCTCTACCAGGGCGTCACGCTCGGCGGCACCGGCAACGAAACCGGCAAGCGCCACCCCACCCTGGGCAACAACGTCACCGTGGGCACAGGCGCCAAGGTGCTCGGCAACATTCGCATCGGCAACAACGTCAAGATCGGCGGCAATTCGGTCGTCGTCAAGGACGTACCCGACAACTGCACCGTCGTGGGCGTGCCGGGACGTATCATCAAGCGCAACGGTTGCCGTGTGTTCGAGGAGAGTTTCGACGCCAAGCAGCATCGCGAGTACATGCCCGATGACGCCGCCGAGCAGTCCGCCCTCAACCGCCAGGGCATCACCGAGAATGCCCGCCGCGTCAAGGAACTCGAGCGAGAGGTGGCCGAGCTCAAGGCCCTCGTCGCCAAGCTCGTGGACGAACGTTAGGAACGCAAGCGGCACAAAACGACATCGGCACCGACGCAAAAGGCGCGCCAGGGAATCAATCCCCGGCGCGCCATTCCTTTTGATGTGACATGCGGGACTGTCCCTTTGTCACATTATGCGAACTGACTCAGATAGAGGTCGGCGTAGGCACCCTCGGCAGCCAGCAGCTCCTTATGCGTGCCCTGCTCGATAATGTTGCCGTGGTCCATGACCAAGATCAGGTCGGCGTCCACGATCGTCGACAGGCGGTGCGCGATCACAAAGCTCGTGCGCCCGCGCATGAGCGCGTCCATGGCACGACCGATGGCAAGCTCGGTACGCGTATCCACGCTTGAGGTCGCCTCGTCCAGGATGAGAATCGCCGGGTTATTGAGCAGCACGCGTGCGATGGTCAGCAGCTGACGCTGGCCCTGGCTGATGCTTTCGGCATCGTTGGCCACGCGCGTGTCGTAGCCCTGCGGCATGGTGCGCACAAAGAAGTCGACCTGCGCGGCGCGCGCAGCCGCCACGATCTCCTCACGCGTCGCCTCGGGACAGCCGTAGGCGATGTTTTCGGCAATCGTGCCATCGAACAGCCAGGCGTCCTGCAGCACCATGCCAAACTGCTGCCGTAGCTCGCCGCGGTCCATGCGGCTCG
>CAJMRD010000064.1 GCA_905215725.1 uncultured bacterium
ACTCTGGAGGGTCCGCCGCCGTGGTCGCCGACGTGGTGCTCAAGCGCGCCCGCGCCGTCTCTAACTGGGATATCGCCGGCAAGCGCCAGCTCAACTCCACGAGCGACACCAACCGTTACTACATCATGCGCAACCGCGGTTATCTGGCCCGCTACATGCAGATTTACGGCGACTATCACCCCGTGCTGTTCCGTCTGGGCAACGCCGCGACCTTCTGCAAGGAGTTCATTCGCCTGGCCGCCGTTGACAAGTGCTTTAAGACCGGAATTCCGGCGCTGCGCCGCGGCATGAAGGACGCCCGCAAGATCATCAAGGACCCCAACTGGAAGCCCATGCCGCCCATGAAGGCCACCAAGTAACGGAAGCCGGAAACACCTCAGTGCTTAAAGCCGCTGGCACACCGTAGTCACATGCTGCCCATCAAAACCAAACCCCCAGCGCATGCGGCCAACGCCCGGTCGCGGCACACGGATTTCGTCGATGCCGTCGCGCTCTATGTCGAGTAGCGACTGCACGGCCAGCAATTCCAGGCCCAGCGCATCCACATCGGGGTCATACATCAAGTTAATCGTTATCAGCGGACGCTCGTCCAGCATGCCAATCGTATCTGCTACGTCGAACACGGCGCCCGTAGGAAAAACCTGGATGTCCCAGCGATCCGCGCCACACTTTCGCCTCGAAGCAGGATTGGCATAGCCCGGCAATCCAAAGCAGAGTCCTTGCAAGAGCAGGTGATATGGCAGCGGCGCATCTGGGTCGGTCGCACCGATTCCCGCATCTCCCAGGATGCGGCTTAGCGCCCGCCTCACCGTATCCTCGTCCCCACGGCACAACCCGTCGCGAAACGCATCGACGTCTCGAATGTCTTCGGCAGCGCACTCAAACCACTCAACAATCACTAGACGCAAGGCCTGGCGAAGCTCGTTATTGGGCAACCGCAAGGCACGGAGGCGATTGCCATGTTCTGGCTCCTCAGTCATATCCGTCGTGAGAAAACCGGACAGATATAGCGCTGTCCACATGCCATCGTCAGGCGAGACATCTAGCTCTGCAGTGCCCAAACAAAGCGGGACCTCAGCGCACCCATGGGCCTCGAGCAAATCGAACAAGACCGAAAGACGCTCGAGATTCCACCCGGCAACTACCCTACTCAGGCAATCGGCATATCCATACAGATCGGCATGCACGGGCGCCGTGCAGCCTCGGTCCAGAAAACCGATCACGCGTGCCGGACTCGAGCAATAGGCCCTGCCAAACCGATACCCCTCGAGCCATTCACGCGCATCATCAAGATATTCCTCGCGCCCAGCATGATTCAAAAGAGCCTGGACCTCGGCATCCGAAAAGCCGAACCAACGGTCACACCAGGTCGAAAGCGGCGTCGTCAGACAATACGAGCAGCCATGCAAAGAAAGCGCCGCTTCGGCAGGGCCGGGACGCTCCCCCATCAAACACGTCAGCCGCAACGAATCGCGCGCAGTGGCAATGGCATCGAACAGCACGCGATCGAATAGCCCTGCCGGATCGGCGTCGGAAGCGTCCCTCGCGCTCGCACGGCGAGACCACGCCGCATCGTACCCATCAACGAGCAATACAACCTGCTCATCGCAGGCCATCTCCAGCAGCTCAATGAGCACACCGAGCACCGAGTCAACCTCGTCCGCGCTCGCCACGCCACGCGCGACGCGTTCGATGTGACGCACCTTATCTCGAGCTAAATCCGGAGCCTCCAAGAGCGCCAGCCAGCGAGCGCACTCGCCCGAAAGGGCATCGCGCACGACGCTGGCAACAGCGGGGCCACGCCTCGCAGCGCCAGAAAAGTCCAGCGATATCACCGGATAGCAAGCATGCTCATCCCGATAGCGCCCGCCGTCCGCATCCCAAATCTGAGCATCGGCAAACAAACGCTGACCAGAGCGACCGACCGCTGGACGCTCCAGAAAAGCCCTGAGCGTCGACAAGTTCATGCTCTTGCCAAAACCCTCGGGTCGACAGCACACCACAACGGACGCGTCGCAGTCCAACACATCGGCAATAAACATGGTCTTGTCAACCAGCATGCAGCAACCAAGAGCCTCCGCATAGTCGTGCACGCCAATGGGCAAAGCCGCATCGTCGGCACAGCCGATCAAACGCACGCCAAAGCCGTCAGCACAACCATTATTTGCCTGTTCAGACACCAAAACGTTCCCCCTAAATCGCAACACGATGCCAATTGTAATGACCGCCTCGCGCGTACCGATGTCGCCGCGCAAACATATCGGGCAACGGTAGCAACAAGAGGTATGAGGGGGCACAACTAATCGTTGCACAACAAAACGGGGCCCGACGCATTCGCACCGGACCCCGTCCCGACTCTTTAGTTATCTGGCAACCGAGAGGCTACTCCTCCGAGCCGTCCTCCCCAGAAGCCTTCTTCTGCTGATCGAGCTTATGCTTACCACTTACGATAGACGTAGCGCCCAGTGTGGCCAAGCTCGCGCTGGCAAGGCTCGCCATAACGATAAGGTCGCCCGTCTTGGGCATATTACCGCCCGAAGTCTTAGTCGTTGTAGTGGTGGTTGTAGTGGTCACCGTCTTGGAGTCATTTTGCTCCTGGTTCTGTTTGTCGGTGTTGCCCTTACTGCTGTCCTCGCCCTGCTGCTTTCCGTCCTCGGTCTTGTCCTTGTTTTTGTCCTTCCCCTCAGATTCAGACTTCTTACCCTCGTCCTTCTTCTGAGTGGACTTGTCGTCCTTCTCCTCAGAGCTAGAACCCTTATCAGATTCGGTCTTCTCGGAAGCCTCATCCTTGGAGTCGCCCTTTGCGGCCTCGGTCTTTTCCGTGGAAACCTGATCAGAGTTGTCCTTGTTCTGAGTCGAGCCATTATTGACGCCAGCCATCAGCGAAGAGCCCAGCGTAGAACCAAGCTGCACGGAGAAAGAGGGCTTCTTATCCGGCGAAGCAACGGGAGCGTCCGGCGCCTTATTCGAGTCGTCCTTGGAAGCATCGGAATCAGGGGTTGCGTCAGAGCCAGAGCCGTTGTTAGAGCCAGTGTCAATGGACGAATCACTCGAGCCGGTAGATGAGTTAGAGGTGTCAGCGTCGGTCGAACCAGAAGCGTCGCTGCCCGTATTGCCGGCAGAGCTTGAAGACGAATCGCCCGCAGCAGAGCCGTTCGAATCGGAGCCGTTCGAGGTAGAGCCGTCGTTGGTAGTGCCACCAGCAGAGCCATTACCGTCAGCATCGGTCGAGGGCGCATCCATCCTATCATCGTTGGCATCGTCACTCGAGTCGTCATTCGAATCAGGTGTCGGCGAGGGCGCCGGCGTAGGCTCGGGCTGCACGGGCGTCGCAGCGGCAGCCTCATCCTCGGCGATAAAAACCAAGCAGTCCTTCAGCTCATTCTTATAACGATTCTTCCAGCCCTCATGATACTGGGGCTGACTCGAAAACTTAGTGGCGACATTGTTGACCACACTATTGGAGAGCGCCGTCACAAACTCGCGGTCGGACATATCGTTGGAAAGATTCGCCCAGCGGAAAAAGTCCCTGCAGCCACCAGTGCCGCACATGTTGGTAATGCTCCACACCATGCCCTTGACGCAATCGGCGCGGCCCGAAATATCAATACCCAGGCCGCTCTTGAGCCACGCCTCGGTCACCGCATAGTACGAGTTGTACGCATACGCATCCTGCAGAGCCGAAAACTCAGCAGGATCGGTGTTATAAGCACCCTGGAAGGCCTCCTGTGCAATACGGCCCAGCTCGGTAAGCTGGCCGTTCTCGTACATGGCATTGCTCGCGTTGGAAATCTCGCTGCCGCGATCAATCGCATCCTTGAGCATGCCGTACTTGGCAGAATCGTAGTTGTAGACCTGCTTCATAAACGGAATGAGCGACCAACGACGGTCGAACTGGTAATAGCCCAGCGCGTTGTAGCCGTCACCATACGAAAAGCCCTGGTTATAGTTGCCATGGCTCTCGTACTTGGTAAAGTACTTCATCTCGGGAGTCACGTTGACAAACGAAACGCCCTGGACCGACCTCAGCACGCCCGAGAAGGACTGCTGGGTGTAGAGACCTTTGTCGATATCGGTGGCATCCGAGGCAACGCCCGGCGTGGGCTCCTCGGCGGCGGCGGGTGCCGGCGCGGAAACGGCGCCAAACGAAAGCGCCAGCGTCAGGCCCGCGACAATCGCGGAATGCTTGGGCTGCATAAAATCCTCCCTGCATTGGTGTAGTTAAAGTTCAGTTTGCAAAGATAAAATAAGTATTGCAGCTCGCCCGTTGTTACACAACAACCCCTCGGTAAACGGCAACAACCCTCCGCGAAATCTTAAGGAATTAGACAAACTGGTCATCGGGCGCCAACAGAAGCTCGCCGTAACGTTTCGTCAGCCCGTCTCTCAACTGACAGAAAGCGGGAATATAGACGTTCAAGATGCGCTGAATCAAATCTTGAGCGAGCTTGTTGTCATAGATATGGACGTTCGTATTGCGGTCTCTGAGCATATCTAGCCAGGCCGCCTCATCAATAAAGTCGTAGAATCGGTACGACTCCTTCAAGATGGCACGAGGAGACCCCGACGCGGCAAGCGTGGCACCCTCATACTCGAGCAGACGCTTAAGGAGCTTCCAGCTCAGTTCAAATTGAAGATTGAACTTATTAATCAATCCACTCTGAACAAAATCATTGTTGAGATCTTGATTGGGCGCATCCTCAAGATTCGCCAAGGCACTGGCAAAGTTCTCATATTTTTTCATACAGAATCACACCATCCCTGGCAATTTCATCGAGCAATTGCTGCGACAAGGACTCGTCGAGATTGACGACATCTACATCTAAAAGAGTATCAAGACGCTCCTCGATCAAATATGAGAAACGGCCGAAATCCCGACAACCTGCTACGGCGATGTCAATATCGCTCTTGGGTAAGTTGTCGCCTCGAGCACGAGAACCAAACAGCACAACCTTCTCGGCGTCACATTCCCGAGCAAAAACTTCGATTTGTTTGTACACCTTGTCGAGAGATGCCATTTGCAGCCCTACAGCTTAATGTCAAAGTTGATTTCGGGGACGGCGGCCAGGTCGGCCAACGTCACGCCGTCGACGTACTTTTCGATCACGTCGTCCAGACCGCGCCAGAACTTGACGGTCGAGCACAAATCGCTGCGGGTGCAGCTGTTGTCGATGCCATCGCACGCCACCGGAGCCGTGCTGCCCTCGACGGCACGCAGGATGTCGCCGGCGCGCACCTCGGCCGGGTCCTTCGCCATCATGTAGCCGCCGCCCTTACCGCGCACGCTCCTAAGCAGGCCCGCCTTCATAAGCGGACGAACCAGCTGCTCCAAATACTTTTGCGAGATATGCTCGCGGTCGGCAACCTCGCGCAGAGCAATCTTGCCCTCGACGTCACCGAGCGCCGCGATATAGATCATCAGCCGGAGGGCATAGCGGCCCTTGGAAGAAATGAGCATACCTACCCTCCCATCGCATCTGGGACAACATAACCAGGTCTGTTTGTCCCAAATCTTAAGTAAGTGGGACAAACAGACCTTGTTATTTTGTCCCACATCTAGAAATGTCGAGTGGATTAGTCGGGTTTTCCCTTGACTAACGCCGAACCCATAGTAACTTTATTCCAAGAAGATTCCTAGGGTTTAGTACACCTATGAGTACACCATATACAGAGAGGGACAGCATGAGCGCAAATCCGCTGCTTTCCATCGAAGGTCTCACCGCCTCCGTGGACGAGAAGACCATCCTCCACAACGTCAACCTCAACGTCGCCGCCGGAGAGACCCACGTGCTGATGGGCCCCAACGGCGCCGGCAAGTCCACCCTCGGCCACCTGGTCATGGGCGACCCCGTCTACACGGTCAACGACGGCCGCATCGTCTTTGACGGCCAGGACATCACCGAGCTCACCACCGACAAGCGTTCGCGCGCCGGCCTGTTCCTGAGCTTCCAGGCCCCGGTCGAGATTCCGGGCGTGCCGCTGTCGAGCTTTTTGCGCGCCAGCATCGCCGGCCGCCCCGGCCTGGAGATGAAGGGCAAGGAGTTCCGCCGTCGCGTCAAGGAGCTCGCGGCCGAGCTCAACATGGATACCGCCTATCTCAACCGCGAGCTGGGCGTGGGCTTCTCGGGCGGCGAGAAGAAGAAGGTCGAAATGCTCCAGCTTCTGCTGCTGCAGCCCAAGCTCGCCATCCTGGACGAGACCGACTCTGGTCTGGACGTCGACGCGCTTTCCACCGTCAGCCACGGCATGGACGCCTACCGCAAGAGCTGCGACGGCTCCATGCTCATCATCACGCACAACACGCGCATCCTGGAGCACTTGGATGTCGACCGCGTCCACGTTATGGTCAAGGGCCACATCGTACGCGAGGACGACGCCTCGCTCATTCCCTGGATCGACAAGAACGGTTTTGAGACCTTCGAGCGCGAGGCCGCCGAGCAGCGCGCCCAGGCCGAAGCCGCCGCTGCCGAGCAGCAGGCGTAAAGGGGCGACGCAATGACCAAGAACCGCACCGAGGTCGCGGACATCGACCGCAGCCTCTACGACTTCACCTATGGCGAGGAGGGATTCGAGCGCCTCGACGCCGGCATCACGCCCGACATCGTGCGCGAGATCAGCGCCAAGAAGGACGAGCCGCAGTGGATGCTCGACCTGCGCCTCAAGTCCCTCGAGATTTTCAACCGCTTCCCGGATCCGACGTGGGGCCCCTCCATCGAGGGCTTGGACATGGACAACATCGTCACCTACGTCAAGCCCAACACCGACCAAAAACACGACTGGGAGTCGGTGCCCGACGACATCAAGAACACCTTTGAGCGCCTGGGCATCCCCGAGGCCGAGCGCAGCTACCTGGCAGGCGTCGGCGCGCAGTACGACTCCGAGCTGGTCTACCACAACATGCAGGACACCGCGTCCAAGATGGGCATCGTCTACTCCGGCATCGAGGAGGCCCTGCACGACCCGCAGTGGGAACCGCTCATCCACGAGAAGTTTATGACGCTCATCCCGCCCACCGACCACAAGTTTGCGGCCCTGCACGGCGCCGTATGGTCGGGCGGCTCGTTTGTCTACGTGCCCAAGGGCACCAAGCTCGACTTCCCGCTGCAGAGCTACTTCCGTCTTAACGCCAAGGGCGCCGGCCAGTTTGAGCACACGCTCATCATCGTCGAGGACGACGCCGACCTGCACTTTATCGAGGGTTGCTCCGCGCCCAAGTACAACGTAGCCAACCTCCACGCCGGCGCCGTCGAGCTCTTTGTGGGCAAACGCGCACACCTGCGCTACTCGACCATCGAGAACTGGTCCAAGAACATGTACAACCTCAACACCAAGCGTGCGCGCGTGGACGAGGACGGCGACATCGAGTGGATCAGTGGCTCCTTCGGCAGCCACGTGGGCTACCTCTATCCCATGAGCGTGCTCAACGGCCGTCGCGCCCGTTCGAGCTTTACCGGCATCACCTTTGCCGGCGCCGGGCAGAACCTCGACACCGGCTGCAAGGTCGTGCTCAACGCGCCCGAGACCTCGGCAACCGTCGAGACCAAGGGCATCTCCAAGAGCGGCGGCATCCAGACGTTCCGCAGCTCTATCGTTGCCACGCCCAAGGCCGAGGGCTCCAAGGCAACCGTGAGCTGCCAGTCGCTGATGCTCGACGACCAGAGCCGCTCCGACACCATCCCCGCCATGGACATCCGCGCCAAGAATGTCGACATCGGCCACGAGGCCACCATCGGACGTATCGGCGACGACAAGGTGTTCTACCTGATGAGCCGCGGTATCTCGGAGGAAGAGGCCCGTACCATGATCGTCAACGGCTTTGCCAACCCGGTCTCCAAGGAGCTGCCGTTGGAGTACGCCGTCGAGATGAACAACCTGATCAAGCTCGAGATGGAAGGAGCGATCGGATAATGAAACAGACCACGAACACCGCTGCTACCACCCTTGAGCAGGTCAATGCGATGCCGGCTGCCACATGGGGCTGGCTGAAGATGAACCAGACCAAGCTCGAGCTCTCTGACGAACTTGCCGCCGCTCCCGCCGAGACCGTTAAGGTTGAGGGCTTGGACGAGCAGTTTGCTGGCGTGGCAGACGCGTTCGACGCCGCCATGGACGCCATGGCCGAGCGCTTCCCCGAGCGCCGCGCCTCCGCGCCCGGTGATGCCGCCGACCGCGCCCGCATCACGCCCGAGACCGAGCTCGACGTGCCCGCCACCTCCGTCTACCAGGCCGGTGCCATTAAGCTGGAGGAGGAGCTCTCCCCCGCTGAGGCCTTCGAGACTGGCATTGGCGAGGCTGCCTACACCTACCTGGCCGACCACGCCACCAAGCGCGTCGTCATCGATGTACCCGCATACAAGCACGCCACGGTTACCGTGCGCGTGAGCGGTGTCGATGCAGCCGCGGCCATCGCCGCCATCGACGTCGTCGCCCGTCCCCAGTCGACGCTCGATCTGCTTATTGCCCTGGACTCTCCCGTTGCCGGCCAAGGCGTCGTGGGATCCGTGCTACGCGTGTGCGCCCACGAGTACGCCACCGTCAACGTGACCTGCACGCAGACGCTCGACGATAGCTGGATCGCGCTCGACGACACCGGCCTGTTCCTGGACGAGGGCGCGCGCGTCAACGTGCAGCACACCGTCCTGGGTGCCGGCGCCAGCGCCACCGGCCTTGCCGGCGACCTGCTGGGCGATACCGCCAAGGTCACCATCGATACTGACTACCTGGGCGCCCGAGAGCAGGTGCGCGACTTTAACTACGAGCTGCGCCACCGCGGTCGCAAGACCGAGTGCGAGATCGACGCCAACGGCGTGCTGACCGGCACGTCCAAGAAGGTCTACCGCGGCACCATCGACCTCGTGCACGGTTGCAAGGGTGCAACCGGCACCGAGCGCGAGACGGTGCTTTTGGCCAACAAGGGCGTCGACAACAAGACCGTTCCCGTCATTCTCTGCGACGAGGACGACGTCGCCGGCAACCACGGAGCCACCATCGGCCACGTCCGCGACGAGCAACTGTTCTACCTCGCCTGCCGCGGCCTTGACCAAAACGCCGCCGAGGACCTGTTCGTCCGCGCCAAGCTGGAGGACGCCGCACTTTCCGCCACCGACGAGCGCACCCGCGCCGCCGTCGTCCGCCTGGGCAACAACCTGATCGACAACTTTGAAGAGGAGTTCGCATGATCGACACCGAGCACGTTAAATGCGACACCTGTACCGCACCGGAGCCTATGGAGCTCGACGCCAGCGACGAGGCCTCGCGCGGCTGGCCTACCGTCGACATCGAGACTAATCCCTACAAGGCGCAGTTCCCGCTGTTCCAGCAACACCCCGAGATCGCCTTCCTCGATAGCGCCGCCACCGCGCAGCGCCCTGCCTGTGTGCTCGACGCCGAGCGCGACTTCTATCAGCGCATGAACGCCAACCCCCTGCGCGGCCTGTACTCGCTGTCCGTCGAGGCAACCGACGCCATCGCGAAGGTCCGCCAGCAGATCGCCGACCTCATCGGCGCATCACAGGCCAACGAGGTCGTCTTCACCCGCAACACGAGCGAGTCGCTCAACCTGGTCGCCAAGAGCTTTGCGCCCACAGTGCTCAAACCCGGTGACGAGGTCGTCATCACCATCATGGAGCACCACTCCAACCTGATTCCGTGGCAGCAGGTCTGCCGCGAGACCGGCGCCAAGCTCATCTACCTCTACCCCACCAAGACCGGCCAGCTCACCACCGAGGAGGTTCTTGCCAAGGTGGGTCCCAAGACCAAGATCCTGGCCGTGGGACAGGTCTCCAACGTGTTGGGCGTCGAGAACCCAGTCAAGAACCTCGGCAAGCTCGTGCACAAGTACGGCGGCTACCTGGTCGTCGACGGTGCGCAGTCGCTGCCGCACATGCCGGTCGATGTGGCCGACCTGGGCGCCGACTTCTTTGCCTTTAGCGCGCACAAGGCCATGGGCCCCATGGGCATCGGCGTCCTGTGGGGCAAGATGAACCTGCTCAACGCCATGCCGCCCATGCTCACCGGCGGCGAAATGATCGATTCGGTCACCGAGCAGGACGCCGTCTGGGCGCCCGTCCCCGAGAAGTTCGAGGCAGGCACGCAGTACGCCGCCGGCATCTTCGCCACGGGCGCGGCGCTTGATTACCTGGTCAACACGGTGGGATACGAGAACATTCAGGCCCGCGAGCAGGCACTCGTCCACTACCTGATGGGCGAGCTCATGCAGCTCGACTTTGTCCAGATCATCGGCTCCATCTATTGGGACAACCACCACGGCGTCGTGAGCTTTAACGTCAAGGGCATCCACCCGCACGACGTCGCGAGCATCATGGACATGGACGGCGTCTGCATCCGCGCCGGCCACCACTGCGCGCAGCCGCTGCTCACCTGGCTGGGCGTCGAGAACCTTGCCTGCTGCCGCGCCAGCGTGGCCTTCTACAACGACAAGGCCGACATCGATAAGTTCATCGCCGGCCTGCATCACGTTTGGAGCACGTTCAATGGGTAATCTGTACACCTCCACCACGTTTATGGAGCACAACTCGCACCCCGACTACAAGTACGAGATGGATGCCCCCACGCACGAGCACGACGGCATCAACCCCAGCTGCGGCGACGAGCTCACCTTGCAGCTGCGCGTCGAGAACGGCGTGATCGAGGAGGCCTCCTTTACCGGCCACGGCTGCGCCATCAGCCAGGCCAGTGCCGACATCATGGCCGACCTCATCACCGGCGAGACCGTCGAGGAAGCTCACCGCCTGGCAGAGCTCTTCCTCGCCATGATCCGCGGCGAGCAGCTCTCCGAGGAAGACCTGGAAGACCTGGACGAGGCCGCCCAGCTTCAGGACATCTCGCACATGCCCGCCCGCGTCAAATGCGCCGAGCTCGCCTGGCGCACCCTCGACGGCATGCTCGAAGGGCGAAATAATCAGTAGTACTTGTCCCAAATCTTAAGATTTTTGTTGGCCGAATCGCTTGACAAGAGTGGTTCGGCCATTTTCTATTCCGAGAGCTCAGTCTGTGCCTTCACCCGCGCATAAGCGCGCACGATGCGAGAGACGGTACTTTTGCCAATCCCGGTATACCGCTCAATCTGGCGCACCGTAAAACCGGCATCGTGCAATCCAAGAATGACGATATTGCGCTGCGCCGACGGCGCGGCTTTAACCCCGTGGAGCGGAACCCCGAGGCTCTTCGCCATCTTGTCGGCAAAGGCGTGGCGTTCCCACTCCGTCTCTTTCATATCGCCCAGCGCTGGCTCGCCGCCGTCGGGCGTCGAAAGCGAATGGGTAATAAAGCCCTCGGCAGAACCAAAAAGCTCAAGCACGCAAGAAGGATCAGAAAATCCCCTCGCGACATCAGTCGCGTCACCGTCGTAAGCGCGCAAATGCTCGGCAAAGCTGCTCCAGGGATAACGCTCGATTAAGCTGATGCCAGCCTCCTGCGGATCGGCGTGTACGGAACGAATAGCCTCCATCACCTGCCAGTCGGTATCGAGCGAACGCCGGTCAAAACGGTTCTGGAACAGATGGCCTGTGCGCCCCGTGCGTTTATTGAACCGCCGCGCGTACGTCAAAAGCAACCGGTGCATCGCCGCGCTCATCCTGTCCTCGTAATCTGCAAGCACCAAATGCACGTGAGTGCCCATAAGGCACCAGGCGATAACCGTCACGCCCTCCTCGCGGCAGCACTCGCGCATCAGCTCCAAAAACTCCCATCGGTCTTCATCGCCCTCAAAGATGAGCTGCTTGCCCGTACCGCGGGCACAGACATGGTAAAAGCCGGTAACCGTTCTCCAAACGCGCTGCATGGCGCTCCCTTCGCCGGGATCTGCTTACCATCCAATACAGCACGATTGAAGCGTGCCATCAAAACATTCACGCAAAACAATACACTCGCGCGGCCAAAGGCAGCAAACAGGCGGCGAACGGCACCGTTGCAACAGGTCAACCACTGCAACGCTTGCAAGAGCGGACCAAAAGCTTGCCCAAGACGGACCCCCTCTACGGAAGTTCATGACCACAGAACATAGAGTTAAACCGTTTCAATTAAAACTTCAGGACTTCTCGCTACGAAAACTGAGCCGTTCGCCGAATATTCCGTGCATTTCGCGGTATTATAGGAGCTGCATGTCATGTCCCTTTCGAAGGGTCGCCCGGCAATCGCCAGCCACGACCCCCAGACGGGACGCCAACACGATAGAGAGGAGAGGCATGCAGTACTCACAGGAAGTGGAGAACATGTGCCCCGTTGCCAAGGGTGCATACCACGGCCCCGCACCCATCCCCGAGGAGGGCAAGTGGGTCCAGGCTAAGGAGATTTCCGACATCTCCGGTCTTACGCACGGTGTGGGTTGGTGCGCACCTCAGCAGGGCGCCTGCAAGCTCACGCTGAACGTCAAGGACGGCATCATCGAGGAGGCCCTCGTTGAGACCATCGGCTGCTCGGGCATGACCCACTCTGCCGCCATGGCTTCCGAGATTCT
>CAJMRD010000065.1 GCA_905215725.1 uncultured bacterium
CGCCGGCAGACGCTGCCGCTCCGCAGCATCGAGCTCCGGTCATCTGCGCCATTTCGGGTTCGGGCGGTTGCGGCAAGTCGACGATCGTTGCCACCATGGCACACACATCGTCGCTGTTGGGCTTGCGTGCCGCCGTGCTCGACCTGGACCTGATGTTTGGAAACCTTTACGACTTGTTAGGCGTCGATGCTCCGCGCGATATGGCGGCACTTATCGAGCCGTCGGCGGCGGGCACGCTCACCGAGCCGGATATCGTAGCCGCATCCCAGCGCGTGGCGCCGGGCGTTACGCTCTGGGGTCCCGTCGCGGCGCCCGAGCAAGCCGAGCTCATGGCACGTCCGGTGGAGCTACTGCTCGATGTCCTGCGTCGCGAATCCGACGTGGTCTTTATCGATACCTCGGTCTTTTGGGGCGATGCCGTGGCGGCTGCGGTGGCGGCGAGCGACCGTTGCCTGGTCGTTGGCGATGCGGCGGTGTCGTCCGCGACATCGGCATCGCGCGTCATTGAACTGGCAAGTCGAGTAGGTGTGCCGCGCACGCGCATGAGCGCCGTGTTCAACCGGTTCGGTGCGCGCGGGGCAGACGAGGACGTCGCCATGCGCTTTGAGATTGCCTGTGCGTTGAGCTCCAAGATTCGTATCGCCGATGGCGGGCAGGATCTCGCCGCGCTCATGGCGTTTGGGCGCGCCGACGAGGCAGTGGGTCAGACGAGCGCTTTTGCGACCAGCGTGCGCGAGGCCACGCGCGAGATGCTCGTGGAACTGGGGTGCGCCGTCGGCCCTTGGAGCGATATAGTCGCCGACCGTGCAACGCGTACCGAACGCCCGCGTATCCGCCTTCCCTGGTCGCGCGAGGGTGATCAGCGATGAGCCTGCAAACGAGGATTAAGGCTGCCGGCGCTGCAGCGGCGGCAGCTCCTGTAGATGCGGGGCGTCGCCGCGCGGTGAAACGACGCACTAAGCGCGCCGTGATGGACCGCATGGGTTACGACGAAGTGGCGCGTATCAGCGCCTATATCGACCCGGTACTTGCCCGCTCGGAATTGCGTCCCGCGGTGGAGGCGGCGCTCAATGTTGAGGAGCCGACCGATCTCGCGACGCCCGAGCGCGAGACCATCATCGACGAGATTTTGGATGACGTGGTGGGCTTGGGGCCGTTGCAGCCGCTCATCGAGGACGACACCGTTACCGAGATCATGATTAACGGCTGCCGCTCGGCTTTCTTTGAACGCGGCGGCGTCTTGCACCCCATCGAGCATGCGTTTGAGGATGATGAGCAGATCCGTGTGCTTATCGACCGCATCATCTCGCCACTTGGCCGCCGTATCGACGAGCGCAGCCCCATCGTCAACGCCCGCCTCAAAACGGGCTATCGCGTCAACGCGGTGATTCCGCCTGTGGCGATTGACGGACCGATTCTCACCATCCGAAAGTTCTCGGACCGCATCTGCTCGCTGGACGAGCTTGTGGGGCTGGGGTCGCTGCCGCTTTGGTATGCGCAGCTGTTGTCGTGCGCGGTGTCGCTGCGACAGGACCTGGCGGTTGCGGGAGGCACGGGATCTGGTAAGACCACCCTGCTCAACGCGTTGTCATGTGAGATTTCCACCGGCGAGCGCATCGTGACGATCGAGGACTCTGCCGAGCTCAAGTTTGCGCATCATCCGCACGTGGTGCGTCTAGAGGCGCGCGAGGCTTCAATTGAGGGCGAGGGCGCGGTGACGATCCGCGACCTGGTGACCAATGCTCTGCGCATGCGCCCCGACCGCATCGTGGTGGGCGAGGTGCGCGGTGCCGAGTGCTGCGACATGTTGCAGGCCATGAACACGGGCCACGACGGGTCGCTCACGACACTTCATGCGGGTTCAGAACAGGAGACCGTGGTGCGTCTGACGTTGCTTGCACGTTATGGCATCGATCTGCCGAGCGAGCTCATCGAGGAGCAGATTGCCATGGCGCTCGACGGCATCGTGATGTCCGAGCGCCACGCCGATGGCAGGCGTTTCGTCTCCTCGTATTCGGGGGTGCGTCGCGCCGCGTCGGGCGGCGTAGAGCTCGAGCGCTATGTGACTTTCGATGCCGCCGAGCGCACCTGGAAGCTTGACCGCGAGCCGCCGTTTATCGCAGAAGGCCTGCGGTCGGGGACGCTCACACAAGAGGAGGTGGACGAATGGAGGTCGCTGTGCCCCTCGTCGTAGGGGGTTTGGCAGGGTTTTCTGTTGCGACGGCGTGTGGGGCGGAACCTCGTGTGCCGCAGGTACCGCCGGCGGAGCTGGCGCGTCAGACGCTCGAGACGGTGGCAGAGAAGCTGCCGCGTGAGCTGGTGGAAAACGATCTGCTGAAAAAGATTGCCCGCTCGTGGGCGTCGTTGATCCCCGCAGATCGCCTTGGGCTTGCTATTGAGGATAACGCGGCTCGTCTGGCATTTTTGCTGCTGTCGAGCGGTATCTGCAGTGTTTTGCTGGCCGTTGCGTCGTGGTCGCCCATCGGCTTTGTCTTGGGGCTGGTGGCGCCGTTTGGCGTGGGTGCCGCGCGTGACACCTTAGATCGCCGACGCGAACAGCATGATGTAGAAGAGGCCATGCCCGAGGCATTCACAGCGTTATCCATGTCGCTTGCCTCGGGGCATTCGCTTGCACAGGGCATGCGCTTTGTGGGCGCCCATGCGCAAGAGCCGGTGCATACCGAGTTTTTGCGGGTGGCGGCGGCAATCGATTGCGGTATCTCGGCGACCGACGCACTCGATGACCTGCTCGTTCGCATCGATGCCCCCGGCCTTTCGCTTGTCACCTTGGCGCTCAAAGTATCGCAGCGTACCGGGGCTCCGCTTGCCGGCTTGCTGTCCGAGGCGTCGAGCATGGTGGGTGAGCGCATTGAGCTCAAACGCCGTCTGGACGTTAAGACGTCGCAGGCGCGTATGTCGGCACACATGGTCGCGGCGATGCCGGCGGGCATGTGCGCGGTACTGGCTTTGCTTTCGGCAGACTTTCGCCGCGGTCTTGCGACGCCGGCTGGTGCGGGCGCCGTGGTGTTGGGACTTGCCCTCAACGTCGTTGCCCTGGTAGTTATCCGGCGCATTATGCGGGTGGAGTTATGAGCGCCCTGGTCGGGGTCGCGGCCTGTCTGTGTGCCCTGAGCGTATTTGCCGCGACAGGTTTGGAGCGTGCGGATGCTCGCAAGATTGCAGAGACGTGCAAGCGTGAGACGGTACGGGTCATTGCTGCGGGCTGCTCGGTGATTGATGCCCTGACCGCGCGAATGAAGGGCGCGATTGGGGCGGGCGGCCCGGCGCGGGTGTCGCTCGGTGAGGTGTCCGAGATGATCGACGTGGTGCGCCTGGGGCTTTCTGCCGGCCTTTCGTTTGACGCGGCGCTCGAGATTTTCTGCGCCAATCGTCGGTCGGTGCTGGCCGTCCGTCTTGAACGAGCCTGCATGGCGTGGCAGGTGGGCGTGGGGACGCGCGAGGCCGAGCTGTTGGCTGCCGCGCGTGATTTAGACGTGAGGGCGCTCGAGACCTTTGCCATCACGGTGGGGCAGGCGCTTGCCCTGGGCGCTCCGCTGGCCGAGACGCTGGCTGCTCAAAGTCGCGAGATCCGTGCGGCCCATCGCGCCGCAGTCGAGCGCGAGATCGAGCGCGCACCGGTCAAGTTGCTAATTCCCACCGGCACGCTCATCTTGCCGGCGTTGCTTCTGTCCATATTGGGCCCGCTGCTGGGAGCAGGCGGGATGATGTAGGGAGGAATACATGAACACGATGACCGACATTGCGGGCAAGGCTTTGGGCTGGGCTTTTTGCCGGGCAATCCGCGCTCGCCAGCGTGCCAAGGTGCTGTTGCGGGAGGAGAGCGCGCAGGGCACTACCGAATACGCCATCTTGGTCGGCGTGCTCGTAGTGATTGCGATTATCGCCATCGTCGCGTTTAAGAGCAAAGTCGAAGAACTATGGAACGCGATCAAAGACGGTATCAACAGCCTGTAGGAGGCAGGCGGCCTGTTGGTTCGCCGCTGGTGCTCGTCTGTTTGCTCGTGGCAATAGCGGTGACGCTTTGGGGACTGGGTGTTGCGCGACAGCAGCGTCCAGGCGCTACTGCCGATTTGGGATCGGGCTCGGCGGCGGTGTCACAGGCGGAAGGCGCGGGAGATGTGGGAGGTCAGAATGCCGCCGTCACGGCTCAGACCTTTTTGCAGGTACTCGACGAGCGGGCCGCCAGCGCGACGAAGCCGTCTGCGGACAACGCGATCGCGGTTCGACTCGCATGGTCCGAGGACCGGCCGATGACCGAGGCGGCGGCAGACCTGTTGCGCGCCTACCGCGAGGTGCCTACGGCCCAACTCGCCCTGAGCGGCTATCTCGATATTAAGGGCAACGTATGGGGCGCCATCGTGCGCGATGGGCGAGGCTGGGTCGACATGGTGACGGTTGCCGCGGATGCCGGCGATGCCTCGTGCCGCCTGCGTGCCGTGCGTCTGGTTCCGCAAACAACGGAGTCAAAGGAGGGGTCGTGAAATGCATGATGTCCTGCGTGAGGAATCTGCTCAGTCGACCGTCGAATACGCCATCGTCACCGTGGCGCTGTTGTCGATTGTGCTGGCGATTGCGGGGCTTTGGCGCGCTGGCACCGATGGGCGCTTGGCGGCACTGGTCGAGCGGGCAGCGTCTCATGGCGTCGCTCCGTCGTCGGTTATCGATGCCGCGACGGGTGCCAAGGACATCGCTCTGTATTGATATCGCGCGCGAGGATCGGGCGCAGTCTACGGTCGAGGCCGCCTTTTTGCTGCCGACGTTTTTGACGCTTATCTTGCTCGCGTTGCAGCCGGTATGCCTGCTCTATACGCGTGCGGTTATGGAGTCCGCTGCCGCCGAGACCGCACGGCTTATGACCACGACGACGGTGGAGGACGACGACCTTAAGGAGTTCACTCGCCGCAGACTTGCCGCGGTGCCCGACGTCTCGATTTTTCATGCCGGCGGGCCGCTGTCGTGGGATATCGAGTTGGGGCGGGCCGGTGCGGGTGGCGTCTCGTCCGTGTCCGTTTCCGGCGAGGTCAAGCCGTTACCTGTGATCGGTGCGTTTGCGCAGGCTATGGGTTGTACCGCCGAGGGCGGCTACGTTGAGCTCAAGGTCGATGTCTCGTATCAATCGCGTCCCGAATGGCTGGAGGGAGATTATGATTCGTGGATTGCTGCATGAGATTAAGCGTTTCTGGTCTAGATGCGTTTTGACGCGCCGTCCGAGCTGCCATCGCAAGCGAGGCGGCTTTATGGGTCGAGCCGGTATCGACCTGTTTATCGAAGACGGTGCCTACACCACGCTTTCCTCTGCGGTGGTCATATTGGTGGTGCTCACGCTGCTGTTTTCGTCGACGGCGGCGATATGGAGCATGTCGCGCGCGGGGGACACCCAGGTGGCTGCCGATAGCGGCGCGCTGGCAGGCGCCAATGTGGTGTCGTCCTATCACACGGCTGCCACGGTGGTGGATGCGAGCATTTTGAGTTTGGGCCTAGCGGGGTTTGCCACGATCGGGACGGGCCTGGTCGCTATCCTCATCCCGGGTGCCGAACCAGTTGCCGGCAATATGGTCGACACCGGGATTGAGATCATTAAAACGCGCAACAAGTTTGCCAAAAGCGCATCGGAAGGCTTACAGAAAATCGAGACGGCTCTGCCGTATCTGATCGCCGCGCGTGCCACGCAGGCGGTGTCGGCGCAGGATACCGATAGTGTGACCTATACCGGTACGGCGCTTGCCGTGCCCAAGACATCCGAGTCGGACTTCGCTGCGCTCGAGGGGTCCGAGATCTCGACCGATGCCATTAAAGGCACATCAGATGATTTGGAGCGTGCGGCCGAGGAGCTGCGGAAGGCTTCTGAGGACACGGCAAAGGCTAAAGAGCGCGCTTGGCTGGCGGATTGTGGTGGGTCGGACAAGGGCTCGGTCAGCAGCTGTTCTTGCATGTGGGAGCGTGCGAAAAGCCTAGCGGATCTCTCTGGTGCTCAAAATCCACATTACGCTTCGAGCGTTACGTGGGAGCCGCAAGTGGCGCTCGATCGCGCGAAGGCCTACTATCGCCAGCGCCTGGCAAATGAGAAACCGCATGGTTCAAGCGTCGAGACGAAGGCGGAGTCGGCGGCGCGCAAGGCGTTTTACACCTATGCGAGTACAGAGGTCAATCGTGCATATGTAACCGAGGACGGAGATGAAGTCGCTTCCTATATCCCGCTGTTGCCGCGCAACACTGACGAGGTGCGAGCGACGGAACTCTATACCGATACGGTGTGGCCAACCAGTGCCATCGATGGCAAGACGTATCTGCATTACGGAACGAGTTGCCCCAACTATAAGAAGGGGGCGCCATGCGGGCTGGCCTCGGTTGCTGCTTATGACGGGCAGGACAAATGCAATAGATGCCATTTTGGTGTTTCGTCGCTCGGTGCCGTTGCGGCTCCTTCGACTTCTATCGAAAACGGCTTTGAGTACCACTTTGATCGATTCAAAGAGGCTCTGGAAGACTACGTCGAATGCCGCAACAAAGAACTCGAACTTGAGCGCCAGACCGAGGATGAGGCCGACCGTGCGGGCAATGCGTTTGACCAGGCCATTAAAGCGCTTTCGGGCGAGCGCCCGCGTATCGCTCCGCCCGGTCGCAACGGCGTGGTCGCCTTTGCGGTTTCGGGTGCCATCTCGAGCCCCGATGAGCTCAACTCTTCGTTTAACACGGCAGTCAGGCTTGGCGATCGCGGTGCTATCTCTGCCGCGGTGCTGGCGCCCGATGAGGCGACGGCGCAAAACAACGTGCTTTCGCGATTTTTCTCGTCATTGAAGGAACGCTCGGGCGGCGTTGCCGGCGTACTCGATGGCGTCATGGATGTTTGGGGACGGCTGCTTGTGGGATACGGAGACATCCAAGGTTCGGCCGACGAACTTATGGACGAGATGATTAAAGGCCTAGGAGGGGGCAGCGGCGCGTTGGGCTCCATCGCATCGTGGCTCGGCGATACCGTTTCGGCGTCCGTGGCGGCGTTGGGTCTGGAACCGTGCGACTTGCGCCTGCGAAAGCCGGTGCTGACCGATTCCGCCAACGTCATTAAGAGTCCGGGGTCTGACATTGCTGGTTTCTCTCAAGCGCAAGACAAGCTGCGAGGTATTCCGTTGGGCGTGACCGATCCCAAGGAGCTTTGCGAGGCATTGGAATATCAAGTCGAACGCACCATTAGCGGTACGGTGTTCACGCTTGCGGAGATTCCTCTGCCCGGCGGCGGCTCCATCCCACTCACCGTCGATGTCGCCACGCTGGTTGGCGCTCTGGGCGGTGGGTCGTAATGAGTATCCGCATGCGTCTGCGCGAGGAGCGTGCCCAAGCGACGGTGGAGATGGCAGTGGTTGCGCCCGTTTTGCTGGTGCTGGCGCTCATCGTGTACAACGTCATGGTCTTTGCCAGCGCTGTCGCGCGCTTCGACCGCGTGGTGCCCGACATCGTGCTGGCGCACGCTGTGGCGCCGGGCGGGGAGGGTGACGAGAGCTCTGCCGATGCCTCGGCGACGGTTCAGACTCAAATTCTGAATGCCATGGAAGGCTATGACTTGCAGATCGAAGTGTCGAGCGAGCAAGGCGCGGAGGCATCGGATGGTGGCCTGCTCTCCCTATCCGGTACGTTTAGGACCTACACCTGCACCATGCACTATGAGCCGTGGCCGACTTTTCTCAGCATCGCTGGCGTTTCGCTGGGGGCGCCGACAACGTTGTCGCACGAGCGCGCGGTGACGGTCGATCCATGGCGCCCAGGGGTGGTCATGTGACCGCGGTCTCGTCCTACATCGCCTACGCGCGGGCACTCAACAGGCTGGGTTGGACGCCGGCCGAGTTTGCGGTGGCGGAGTCGTTTGTCGTGCGTCTGCGCGGCATGCTGGGGCGGCGTCCGGTTGCCGCCAACGGCCTGCCGCTCGTCATGGCGTTTCCACGCTGCTCTTCGGTCCATACGTGTTTTATGGCCTATCCCATCGACATCGCCTTCATCGATCGCGACGGCAATATCCTCGCGCGCTACGAAAACGTTCGTCCTTGGCGCATGTGCTCCTGCCCCGGCGCCTGGGCGGTATTGGAACGCCCTTCAATCCTCGCTACACCTCCCGCCCTCCAACAAGTGCCGGCGTAAGAGATTGGCGACAGCAGACTTTCGTCATACGAAATTGGGTAAGATGGAGGAGAAGATGCATGGATGTTGAGATCCATCCCAACGCTAAAAAGCACCTGACGGAAAAGCAGGTGCTTAGTGCTTGGCTTGCGGTTACTGAGTGCATTCGTCGCGAGTCGAAGGACGAGCCGCCGAGATGGCTTGCGATTGGATGGCTCCCAGACGGACGAAGCGTGGAGCTTGCCGCGGTCGAGCTTGTCCGTGGGTGGCTTATCATTCATGCCTTGTCTCCAGTCCAGAAGAAATTTTGGCAGGAGATTGAACAGGCTCGGCAAAGGGGTCGATGATGGGCAAGACGTATACGGCCGCTAATGGTCAGGTTGTAACGGATGAAATGATTGACGCGTGGTGCGAGTCGTACGAGCGCGGAGAGTTTCCGGATGGCGAACACACCGTTGGTGGGATCGTGCATGGACGGCCCCCGCTCTCAGGTGAGGGGACGGCAACGCTGTCGGTCAAGATTCCTCTGGGAATGAAGGAGGCCATTCGTCGACGGGCGGCTGCCGAGGGGATGACGCCAAGTGAGTTTGCCCGTGCGGCTCTGAGTGAAAAACTTCTTGCTGCCGGCTGATGCCTCTGACGTGCCGATTTATAGAACCGAGGCTGTGCTCAAAAACTTTTTTAAAATTCTCGGTTGACCGGAACGCGTCCTTGGTTATACTAATCAAGCCTTGAAACAAGGCACACCTCAAATGGCTGGGTAGCTCAGTTGGTAGAGCAGAGGACTGAAAATCCTCGTGTCAGGGGTTCGATTCCCTTCCCCGCCACCTTGAATTGACTAGGACCTCTGTAAAGGGGTCCTTTTCTTTTATGCAGCCCCCACATGGAATCGAACCCATGAGGGCGCAGAGCTGAGTAAACGCGTAAGCGTTTGCCAGCGCAGCTCGCAAGGCGCGTAAGCGCCGCAGCGGTCCGTCCGCGCAGCGCGCGGACGCGATTCCCTTCCCCGCCACCTTGAATTGACTAGGACCTCTGCAAAGGGGTCCTTTTCTTTTATCGAGGACTCTGCGGAAATTGCGTCCCGGAATTTGGCTTCAGAGTGGGATGCGTTTTCCGCTTTGAGGCCGCTTGGGAAAGCGCGACCCGGAATCCGGCGTCAGAATGGGATGTGCTTTCCTTTTGCGGTCTTTGGCGGAAACTGCGTCCCAGATCCCGCGCTCAGAACGGGATGCATTTTCCGGTTGAGGCCTCGAACGGAAAATGCATCCCAGTCTTTTGCGAAAAACGGGACGTGCTTTCCGGTGCCTGCCTCCGGCGCGCGTACACGCCTCATCGCGCCATCTCGGGCCCGCCCGCTCAGACATTCCTCCCGCTTTTGCGCCACTTTACAGACCGTTCGGTCGTCTGTCCGCACGCGCGGGTATACTCAAAACGATACTTTTCCTATGCAATACGATGCAGGCTCGGCCTGCACGATCCGAAGGGGGCAGTGATGGAGAGGATACTCGGCGTTAATCTCTCTGGCTGGTTTATTCCCGAGCCTTGGGTGACCCCGTCGCTGTACGCGGCGACCGGTGCATCCAACGCGGCCGAGCTGCAGGAGGCCATGGGCACCGCCGCCTATAACGAGCGCATGCGCCGTCATTACGAGACGTTTGTGAGCGAGGACGATTTCCGTCGCATGGCGCAGATCGGTCTCAATGCCGTGCGTCTGCCGGTGCCCTGGTATGCCTTTGGCTCGCAGGAGTCCGATGCGTCCTACATCTCGGTTGTCGACTACATCGACCGTGCAATTGAGTGGGCTGCCAAGTACGACATCCGCGTGCTGCTTGATCTGGCAACTGTGCCCGGTGGCCAGGGCGATTCCAACGATTCGCCCGCCACGCCGGAGGCTGTCGCCGAGTGGCATTCGTCCACCAACGGCCGTCATGTCGCGCTCGACGTGCTCGAGCGCCTGGCCGATCGCTACGGCGAGGCCGAGAGCCTGCTGGGCATTGAGCTGCTGGACACGCCGCAGATGAGTGTCCGCAAGAGCCTCTTCACCATGACGGATGGCATTCCGGCGCACTACCTGCGCAACTTCTATCGCGACGCCTACGAGCTCGTCCGTTCGTATATGCCCGAGGATAAGATCGTCGTCTTCTCGTCGTCGGGGCATCCCAACGAGTGGAAGCATTTTATGCGCGGCGCCAAGTACAAGAACGTCTACATGGACCTTCACCTGTACCATTACCGTGACGAGTATGCGCTCGACATCACGAGCCCCCGCGGGCTGACGACGGCGATTTCGCGTAACAAGCGCGAGCTCAAAGAAGCGATTTCGACTGGGTTCCCCGTGCTGGTGGGCGAATGGTCGGGCGCGGCGATCTTTGCCAACTCGTCGGTTACGCCCGAGGGTCGCAATGCCTACGAGCGCGTGTTTATCGCCAACCAACTGGCTTCGTTTGCACCGGCTGCCGGTTGGTTCTTCCAAACGTGGAAGACCGAGAAGCGCATTGCAGCATGGGACGCCCGCGCGGCGCTCGGTACGCTCGAGCGTGGCATGATTGAATAGGTTGATATGACGCAAAACAGCGCCCATACGGGCAAACTCTATGTGGTCGGCACGCCCATCGGCAACCTGGGCGACCTGTCCCCGCGCGTTGGCGAGGCGTTTGCCGCCGCCGATGTCATTTGCTGCGAAGACACGCGTGTGACGTCAAAGCTGCTGATGCATCTGGGCATTTCCAAGCCGCTTGTCCGTTGCGATGAGAATGTGATCGCCAGCCGCGCCGCCGGCTTCATCTTCAAGCGCTTTGAAGGCCGCGTGTCCGATGCCGCAATGAATGACGAAATCCTCACGGGTATTCGCGCTGCGGCCGTGGACATCCGCAACGATTACGAAAACCGCGAATACGCTCGCGCCATGCGTCGTGTGATGGAACTCGCCGACGTCATCAACGAATACGTCGATCGTGAAAAACCCTGGGAACTTGCCAAGAATCCGGAAACCGCCGACAAGCTTCAGTACGTTGCGTCCGTTGCGCTCGAAGGCTTCCGCTTGCTTACGCTCTACCTCAAGCCCGTGCTGCCGGCAACAGCCGAACGCGTCGAGAAGTTCCTCAACTGCGGCTCCATGCAATGGGACAGTGTCAATCAGACGCTTTCAAGCGAACGTCCGATCTCGAAGTTCGAACATCTGATGGGACGCGTGGATCGCGAAAAGCAACTCGACGTACTGCTGCCCGATCCCGACAAAGCCGAAGCCAAGGTACAGAAACCTGCGAAAAAGGCTGAAGCAAAGCCTGCCGTCGAAGCCAAGCCCATTGAGGCAACCGCCGTCAGTGCACCCGAAGTGGAAGCGGTGGCCGACATCTGCACCATCGACGATTTTGCCAAGGTGAAGCTGATTTCCGCCAGGGTACTCGCC
>CAJMRD010000066.1 GCA_905215725.1 uncultured bacterium
GAGCGTCCGGCTGATAACCGGGAGGTCACAAGTTCGAATCTTGTCAGGTCCACCACTTTCTTTCGCAATAAACACCCCAGCGAGAGCCGAGTCGCCGCTGGGGTGTTTATTACTGTCTCCGTGGGGGTTTAGCTCAGCTGGGAGAGCGCGGGCTTTGCAAGCCTGAGGTCAGGGGTTCGATCCCCCTAACCTCCACCATGATGGACCTGTAGCTCAGTTGGTTAGAGCGTCCGGCTGATAACCGGGAGGTCACAAGTTCGAATCTTGTCAGGTCCACCATCAAAACTGTGAAGAGCCCTGAGGCGTTGCCTCGGGGCTTTTTTCTTGTCTGCGATAAATCTCATTTTGGTTTTGTGTGCTGTGCGAAAGATTGGGTAGTATAGCTATTCAATGCGGCGGGCTGCCGCGTGTTAACCGCTACGTACCGGAGGTGTTCCATGGTTCGTGTCGACATAGAGACCATCGTCATGGCCGCCGGTCCCGTGCCATCGCTTATCGTGCTTCGCGAGCGCTGCAGCAAATCGGACTCGCCCGCGCCGCTGCGTTCCCTTTCCATTCAGACTGGTTCGTTTGAAGCTGCTGCCATTAGCCGCGGCATCGATAGCGGCCGCGCCGAGCGCCCGATTACCCATGACCTGTTGCTCGATACTGTTGGCGCCCTGGGCGCCAAGCTCGAGCGCATCGAGATCGTTCGCGCCGAGCCGCCGATGTTCTACGCGACGATCGTCGTACTGGCCGATGGTGACGAGCGCAAGATCGACGCCCGCCCCAGTGATGCCATTGCCCTTGCCGTGCGCAGCAATGCCCCCATGTTTGTGGAGGACGACATCATGAATCGCCTGGGCACTGTTTCTACCCACGCCGAGGAAGTCGACGACGAGCAGGAGTTCGAGAAGTTCGACGAGTTCGTCCATACGCTCTCCCCCGATGACTTTTAAATGTCTGGCACGCGAGCGGAGAGGTCGCTGATGGGTACCCGCGTATCGGCTGAAGCGGCTGCAATCGCCCGCGAGGCCCAGATGCGCTCGGAGGCTTCTGAGGCGGCTCGCATTGCCTATGTGACGCAGGCCCGCACGCTTCGCGAACGCCGCGGCTCGTTTATCAAGATGGTTGTCATCTCCGCCCTTGTTGCGGCAATCTGCTCGCGCCTTCGTGGTACAGTTGGTGCGCTTGGGTTTTCGATCTCTACGGGCCTGGTGATCTGGGGCGTGGTCGATGCGGTAATGCTGACCAGTCAGATCAAGGTACTCGACAAGCGCGCGATGGATATGATGCGCGCCCGCGACGCTGCCGCCAAGATCGCTGCTGAGGCACAAGAATTGTAACGACGCCAGACTCGATGGGAAGGTCTAAAGATGGCACAGGATATGCAGGACGCCGGTAACGTCTCCGCCGAGCTCGACGCCATGGTGTGCGATCTGATCGGCGCGTTCTTGGACGACCTTGCCGCCGGTGAAAACCCTGGCGTGGTCGTGGCAATTGAGGACGCCGCTTCCAACCGTTATCTGGCGGCGCTCGATGAGGATGGCGAAGAGGCGTGCCTCGAGGCGGCCACCAACTTTATCTCCGAGCACAAGATGGGTCTTAAGGACGAGGGCCTAGGCCGTATCGCTCGCTATGCCATCGGCTACACCGGCTGCGTCGAGATTGACGGCGGCTATCACGATGCTCTGCTCGTGAGCTTCTTCGAAACTACGCTCGAGAGCGGTTTTTCGGCATATGTGCTGTATGAGGGCATGGGCGCCGGCGATGGTTTTATGTGGAGCGACCCTGAACCTGCAGGTGAGGAAACCCCTCTCATCTAAAATCGCTAAAATAAACGAGTTTTCGGTAAAAGGCTCAATATTCCCGCTGAGCGTTGTGCTGCTGGGCGGGTCGCATACGCTTGCCGTTTGTATATGGATAGAAGATAGGGGAACTACATGCGCGTAGACAATCTGAGGAACATCGCCATCATCGCCCACGTCGACCACGGCAAGACGACGATGGTCGACAAGCTCCTGCGTGCCACGGACGCCTTCCGTGCCAACCAGCAGGTCGAGGACCGCGTCCTGGATTCTAACGACCAGGAGCGCGAGCGCGGCATCACGATTCTCGCCAAGAACATCTCTATCGAGTACAAGGACGTTAAGATCAACGTCATCGACACCCCGGGCCACGCCGACTTCGGCGGCGAGGTCGAGCGCGTGCTGCGTATGGCCGACGGCGCCCTGCTGCTGGTCGACGCTTTTGAGGGCCCCATGCCCCAGACCCGCTTCGTGCTGCGTCACGCTATCGACACCGGCCTTAAGATCATGATCGTCATCAACAAGATCGACCGTCCGGGCGCCAACCCCGAGAAGGCCTACAACGACTGCCTGGACCTCATGGCCGACCTGGGTGCCACCGATGACCAGCTTGAGTTCGCCATGGAGCACGTGGTCTACGCCAGCGCCATGAACGGCTTTGCCCGCCTTGACCCCAACGACGGCAACATGGACATGTATCCGCTGCTCGATATGATCATCGACGACATGCCCGCGCCCGAGGTTGACGAGAACGCCCCGCTGGCCATGCAGTGCGTGACCATCGACCACTCCAACTTCGTTGGCCGTATCGGCATCGGCCGCGTGTACTCTGGCACCATTCACCAGGGCGATCAGATTCTAGTTGTCAAGAACGACGGCTCCAGCGCTACTGCTACCGTCAAGCAGCTCTTTACCTTCGACTACCTGGGCCGCACCGAGTGCCAGGAAGTCGGCGCCGGTGACATCGCCGCCGTCGTGGGCATCGATCGCACCGATATCGGCGATGTCTACACCGACCCCGAGAACCCCGTTGAACTCGAGCCCATCGAGATCGACCCGCCGACCCTGTCCATCGTCTTTGAAGCTTCGACCTCTCCGCTCGTCGGTCGCGACGGCGACATCGTGGGCGCCCGTCAGCTCAAGGAGCGCCTGTTCAACGAGGCCGAGAACAACGTGACCATGAAGATCGAGGAGCTCGAGGACAAGAGCGGCGTCGAGGTCTCGGGCCGCGGCATTCTGCACCTGTCCGTTCTGATGGAGTCCATGCGCCGCGAGGGCTTTGAGTTCCAGGTCGGCCGTCCCCGCGTTCTGTTTAAGAAGGATGAGAACGGCAACAAGATGGAGCCCGTCGAGCAGGCCGTCGTCGAGTGCCCGGACGAGTACTCAGGCAAGGTCGTTGAGGTCTTCGGCACCTCCGGCGGCATCATGACGAGCATGGACACCTCGGGCATCGTGACGCACCTCGAGTTTAAGATCCCGACGCGCGGCATCATGGGGCTTAAGAACCGCATCATGAACGTCACCCACGGCGAGGGCGTGTTCTACCACACCTTCCTGGAGTATGGTCCTTACGCCGGCGAGATCGGCAACCGTCAGAACGGCGCCATGATCTCCATGACCACCGAGAAGGCCGTTGCCTACGCTCTGGGTACGCTGCAGGAGCGCGGCCAGCTGTTTGTTGAGCCGGGCACCGAGTGCTATGAGGGCATGATCGTGGGCGAGCGCAGCAAGGCTGGCGACATGGTCGTCAACATCGCGCGTACCAAGAACCTGGGCAACCAGCGTTCCTCGACCTCCGATATCTCCGTCCAGCTGGTGCCGCCCCGCACCTTCTCGCTGGAGGAAGCGCTGGAGTACATCGCCGACGACGAGCTGGTCGAGATTACTCCCAAGAACATCCGCCTGCGCAAGCGTCTGCTCAACGCCACCGACCGCAAGAAGGCTGCCGTTCGCGCCGGCTAGGTCAACAAATAAGCGCTGGGCTTTATAGCGTCTAACGAGAAAGGGCGTCGACCGCGATGGTCGGCGCCCTTTTTGTGCACAGGGACTGAGTTGGTCTGCACCACCACAAAGGTGCCTGGACCCTTTATGGTGGTTGGCGGCTAAGCGGTGGGGAGTCCTGGCGTGTTAGCTGGCTGCTGCGGTTTGAGGTGGGCGTTGCGCCAGATGATTTGGATGATGTAGCCGAGTGTAAAGACGAAGGCCACGCCGCTGATGAAGTCGCCTACGAGGGGAAGCCCCGTGAGGGCGCCTGCGATCACGCCGCCCACAGCCGCCATGGCGTAGCGGTTCTGGCTGTTTCCGACCATGCGCGCGATCGCGCACCCCGCAAAGGCGCTCGACACCAGTGCAATACCAATAACACCGCACAAGAGGGCTCCGGCAAGCGACAGACCAGCGATAGAGATAATTAGCAGTAGGACGGCTGGGACGATAGCAATCGTGCTCAGAAGACCGCTCACCCACAGGGGCATGGGGCGCTGGTGGAGCATGCCGGCGGCGCTGGCGGTCGCGCGCGGAAAGACGAGCTCGAGCAGCAGAGCGACAAAGCAGGTCGAGAGTGCCGCGGCGACGATACCGCCGATGACATCGTTAACGGTGGAAGTATCCTCGTTCTCGGTGCGGTCGATCTTGAGTGCGCCGACCTCGGCTCCCGCGGAGCGCTCGGGGTCCTCGGAGACGTGCGCGTTCACAGTGCCGGTGATGTGGGCGTTCTTGCCCAGGATGAGCTTGTCGGCCCAAACCTCGACATCGCCCTCGACGGTGCCATCGATGGTCACCGTGTTGCCCGCAAGCGCTGCCGACTTGGTAGAGCCGCGCAGGGCAACCGTCTCGCCTATCGCGTAAAAACAGTTGGCGGTGCTGTCGGAATTGAGCACAACGTGCTGACCGACGACCGTGACGCTGCCATCAACCGTGGTCTTGGCGATATCGATAGTGCGTGCCGCCAAGCGGACGGCGCCGCCCACCGTGCAGTCGCGGATAGAGAGGGTATCGCCCGCGGCGATGATATCGCGGTCAATGGACGCATCGTCCAAGTTGAGGGCCTGGCCGGCCCAGTACAAGTCACCCTCGACGCCAGACGGATCGACGTCATTGTCGGTCGCAAGTACGTTTCCTGCGGTGTCCGTGCCGGCGAACGACGCCGTGGGAAGTGCGGTGAGCGCGAGCGCGATGAGCGCGAATGCCATAAGCAGGCAGCGACGCATCTTGTGTGACGGAGCCGCCGCGGTTTGATTGAAAGTCATGGTTGATCCTTTTGTTAGGAGTTCGGCATATACCTAACAGGGTACCCAACGCGCGGGCGCTCTAAAAGAACCTCTCGGTTGCATTTCGAAGGATGGGCCCGCGCCACCTATTTTTTGCGGTGCAAAAAGCGTGCGATGTCTTCTTCGGTGGGGCTTTTGATGTCAAAGCGCAGCGAGAGCCAGCGCAGACCCATGGTCACGACAACGCATACGACCAGCGCGGCGACATTGCTCATGATGCCGCTCATAACGAGACACACATAGCTTGTCGATCCGGCGATGGCGGCGATGGCATAAAAGTTAGTACGTTGGAAAATGCCCGGAACCACGCCCATAAAGCCGTCGCGCAACATGCCGCCGCCCACCGCGGTAAAAAAGCCCATCATGATGCACACCGCCGGTGCAAAGCCGTAGACAAGCGCCTTGTCCGCTCCGGTGGCGGCATAGATGCCGACCGAGATGATGTCGAGCAGGGGAATGAGTTTTTCGGGTTTGTCGACGATTGCCGGGAAAATGTAAATGATGGCTGCCGTGGCGATGGAAAGCGGGAGCGCCATCGGCTGGTTGAGGATGTAGACGTTGCCCACCTGCAGCGTCATGTCGCGCAAGAGACCGCCGCCCAGACCGCAGACCACCGCGAGCGCGACGGCGCCCACCAGGTCGAGCTTGTGCTCGCGCGCAACCAGCACACCCGAGATCGATGCAGCGACAACAGCGAACATCTCGAGCCAAAACGGAATAGCGACCATGGCATCCGAGGCATGTGAGGTAATGGTTATAGCGGCGACGACGGGCAAGATGGGGTCCTTTGGATTACGGATTTGGACAATGCCCGTACATAGTACATGTTCGGCGCCGATTGCGACCCTATTGCTCGGTAAACGGTTGGGACTGGGTAGGGGCGTAGGTACCATGTTTGGGGATCTGGGTTGATGCTGAACGCGATGGGGGCGCGGTTGAATAGGAGGGATGTCCAAATTTTGAGCTTTGCTCAAAATTTATCCGGTCGGCTTACGCCGACCGCGCTGCGCTAAAAACGCGCCACGGGCGCGTTTTCTTTACGCTCCGCGCCCTGGCGGGTTCGAATCCCTCCTCCTCCGCCGTATTTGTTTGTAAGGGACTCAAAAGAAAAAAGCTCCCGTTGTTGGGAGCTTTCTCAACCAAAATGGCGGAGGAGGAGGGATTCGAACCCTCGTGACCTTATACAGGCCAAACGGTTTTCGAGACCGCCGCATTCAACCACTCTGCCACCCCTCCGCGTGGGGTAAAAACAAAGCAGGCTCGAAGGCCTGCTTTGGAATTAACTGGCGGAGAGTCAGGGATTTGAACCCTGGAGACGCTTTTGACGCCTACACGATTTCCAATCGTGCTCCTTCGGCCACTCGGACAACTCTCCGTTAAATGCGAAAGTCAGTATACACGAGGAATCGCAAAGTGCAAACAGAAAAGTTGGCATTTTTTAAAACGCTTGGCCGCGCTTGGCGTTGCAGTGGGGTTTGAGGTGCCAAAAAACGGCTTCCGACCAGTGTGGTTGATCAACTCAATTGTTCAAAAGGGGTATTCATAAGCGACTTGGCAATGAATATAAAAATCTTTGGGTGGTGCTGTGGACCACCGGTATGCATTTTGCGACCACAGCCTTGTGCCCGTTGACCTGTGGCTTGGCTCAGCTTGTCTCCACGGCACCGTATCTTGTCCACAGATTCGTCAAGCTTTTGGTCAGCATTTGGTTGGAATGCGCATGAAACGTCGTGCGAGTATGGGCATATGTGGAGGTCATGAGGTTGTAGCTGCAAATTATTGCAGCCTAGGAGGTTGAAAGATATTATTACCAAGTCTTTTCCTGCTTCAGGCGCACCTTCACGACCTGAAGCCACATTTGCCCAGAGGAGGTGACAATATGAAGGCTTATGAACTGCTGTTCTTTGTTGACCCGTCGCTCGACCCCGAGACTCGTCTCGCTGTTATGAAGCGTATCGATACCACGATCGCTGAGGGCGCTGGCAAGGTCGACTCCGTTGACGAGTGGGGCAAGCGCAAGCTCGCCTACGAGATCAACGACCTCACCGATGGTGACTACACCCTCATCAACTTCCACGCAGATCCTACCCAGATCGCCGAGCTTGATCGCGTCCTGCGCATCACCGACGCTGTGGTCCGCCACATGATCGTCCGTCGCGACGACCAGGAGTAAGACTGTCGTTTTGGACTGGGCTTGTGCCCCAAGAGGAAGTAGTGAGTTATGAGCATCAATCGAGTGAACATCACCGGTAACCTCACCCGCGATCCCGAGCTGCGCGCCACCGCCGGCGGAACCCAGGTTCTGTCCTTTGGCGTCGCCGTGAACGATCGTCGCCGCAACGCGCAGACTGGCGAGTGGGAGGACTATCCCAACTTTGTCGACTGCACTATGTTCGGCACCCGCGCCGAGGCCGTGAGCCGTTTCCTGGCAAAGGGAAACAAGGTCGCGATCGAGGGCAAGCTGCGCTACAGCTCTTGGGAGCGCGACGGTCAGCGCAGGAGCAAGCTTGAGGTCATCGTCGATGAAATCGAGTTTATGAGCTCCCGTGGTGGCCAGGGTGGCTACGATCAGGGCGGTTACGCCCCCGCAGCTCCCGCGCCCGCAGCACGTCCTGCCGCACCGGTGGCTACGCCGCCCGCGGTCGACGTCTACGATGAGGACATCCCGTTCTAAGGGTTGTTCACCTATTTTTGAGTGAGAGGCGGCTTCGGCTCGCCGAAGTTGCCAAATGAAAGGTATTTTGACATGGCTAATGATTATTCTGCACGTCAGCCGCGTCGTAAGTACTGCCAGTTCTGCAAGGAGAACACTGAGTTCATCGACTATAAGGACACTCAGCTTCTCCGTAAGTACATGACCGATCGTGGCAAGATCAAGCCCCGTCGCGTCACTGGCGCTTGCACGCAGCATCAGCATGACATCGCCAACGCCATCAAGCGCGCCCGCGAGATGGCTCTCCTGCCGTACACCGTCCCCGTGGTTTCCTCTCGTGGCAACCGCGACCGCGGCTAAGAAGGGAGACGCATCATGAAGGTTATTCTTCTCGATGAGATCAAGGGCAAGGGCGGCGAGGGTGACGTCGTAGAGGTCGCTCAGGGTTACGCTGAGAACTTCCTGTTCCCCAAGAAGCTCGCTGTTGCCGCCACCAAGGGCAACCTCAAGCAGCTTGACGAGCGTCGCAACAACATCGCCAAGCGCGAGGCCGTCCGTCTGGCTACCGCCAACGAGACCAAGGCTGCCTTCGAGGGCAAGCAGGTTACCGTTGACGTCAAGGTTGGCGACGAGGGCATCCTCTTTGGCTCCGTTACCGCCGCTATGATCGCTGACGCCATCAAGGATCAGCTCGGTATGGACATCGACCGCAAGCGCGTCGAGCTCGGCAAGCCCATCAAGGTTGCCGGTGCCCACACCGTCGCTATCTCGCTGTACCGCGAGATCAAGGCCGAGGTTGTCGTTCTCGTCGGCGTTACCGCCGAGGAGCTCGCTGCCGAGGCTGAGGTTGAGGAGACCGCTGAGGTCGCCGAGACCGAGACCGCCGAGGTCGAGACCGAGGCTGCTGCCGAGTAGCATTTGCTGCAACGCAACAATCTTGTTCTAAGAAGGGCGCTCTGGGAGACCAGGGTGCCCTTTTATTTTTTGCGCTGGGTGAGTGCCGTAGCAGCCATTGAGATGCGGTCCCGTGTGTGGGACCGTTCATCCGTTTGGTTCGGTGATGATTGCCAAGGCGCGGCTCGATTTATGGCCGCGGCTGATACTATGGATGCTCGCAAGCGATATGAATGAGGATGCTCATGGCATATGACGATAGGGAGACGGGGCTGACGGTCGAGGACCGTGGCTCTAAGTTGGGTCTCCCCCAAAACCAAGACGCAGAGGCCAACGTACTGGCCGCTATGCTGCTATCGCCCGAGGTGGTCGAAGAGGCCCAGGTCGAGCTGCAGCCCGATGACTTCTACCGGCCCATTCATAAGACCATCTATACCGCGATGGTCGATATGTACAACAGCCGCATCCCCATCGACTCCATCTCGCTGATCGATTACCTGCGAAGCATCAACAAGCTCGATGCCGTGGGCGGCGAGGCATACATTTTGGAGCTGATGGGTCAGACCCTGTCGCTCGTCAATTGGCAGCACCATGCCGCCATCGTTCGTCGCGACTCGATGCTGCGCGAGCTGATTGGCGCCACCAACGAGATCAACGCGCTGGCATATAACGCCCCCACCGACACCAAAGAGGTTGTCGAGCTGGCCGAGAGCAAGCTGCTCAAGGTTACGGCACGCGAGGTCAAGTCGAGCTACAAGACGTTGACCGAGTTTATGGTCGAGGCCTATAACGAGGCCGAGGAAGTGTGCCAGGCCGGTGGCCAGGCTGCGGGCGTGCCCACGGGCTTTCCGTCACTCGACCGCATGCTCATGGGTTTTCGCGAGGGCCAGCTCATCATCATCGGCGCCCGTCCTGCTGTAGGTAAGACGTCGTTCGCACTGAATCTGGCACTCAACGCTGCCGCTGCCGGTTATACTGTCGGCTTCTTCTCTCTGGAGATGTCGGGCAAGGAAATTGCCCAGCGTCTGATTTGCGCCTACGCCATGATTTCGATCAGTGACTTCCGCATGGGCCGCATTAGCCCCGAGCAGTGGGCCAATATCAACGAGGCCACGCAGACCTTGTCCAAGCTCGATATTCTGATTGACGATACGCCCGGCACCACAGTGACCGAGATTCGCGCCAAGAGCCGCCGTATGCTCCATAACAAGGAGAAGGCAATTATCATCCTGGACTACCTGCAGCTGGTGAGTCCTCCGCCGGGACGCCGCTCCGAGAGCCGTACCGTCGAGGTCTCGGAGATGTCGCGTGGTTTGAAGATCATGGCCAAGGAGCTCAAGATCCCACTCATCGCGCTGTCGCAGCTCTCACGTCAGGTCGAATCCCGTACCGGCAAGCGCCCGCAGCTTTCCGACCTTCGTGAATCGGGCTCCATCGAGCAGGACGCCGATATCGTTATGTTCTTGGACCGTTCCGCCGACGAGGCCGAGGCCTCGCGCGACGATCGACCCGACGAGGGCGTTACGCGTATCGTCGTGGCCAAGAACCGTTCGGGCCCGATCGGCGACGTCGACCTGATGTTCCTGCCGGCATCCACCAAGTTCTATGAGCTTGATGGGGCGCATGCCGAGGAGTAGGACAGGCGCCCGTTGCACGGGTATACTGGGAATGTTTTGTGCTTCTGCGTGCCGGCGTGGTGCGTAGACAGTCCATGAATGTAAGGAGTAAACATGCCGTCAACCGTTTTGGTCGGTGCCCAGTGGGGCGATGAGGGCAAGGGTAAGATTTGCGATCTGGTCGCCGGCGACTTCGATGCCGTCGTGCGCTACTCGGGCGGCAACAACGCCGGTCACACCATCGTCGTCAACGGCAAGAAGTACGGCCTGCACCAGGTGCCCTCCGGCATCATGTATTCCGACCACGTGTCGGTGATCGGTAACGGCTGCGTCGTCAACCCCAAGGTTGTCCTTGAGGAGATCGACATGTTCGAGGCCGACGGCATCACCACCAAGAACCTCAAGATTAGCGGAAACGCGCATGTCATCATGCCGTACCACATCGATCTGGATGGCGCCTTTGAGCAGAAGCTCGGCAAGAAGAACATCGGTACCACCAAGCGCGGTATCGGTCCGTGCTATCAGGACAAGATGGCCCGCATTGGTCTGCGCATGCAGGACATGCTGGACGAGACGCTGTTCCGCGACAAGCTGGAGACCGCTCTCGCCCGCGTGAACCCCGAGCTCGAGCTCATCTACAATCTGCCCACCTACACCGTGGACCAGATTTGCGACGAGTACCTGCCGATGGCCGAGCGCCTGCGTCCCTACATCACCGAGACGAGTCTGCTGCTCAACAACATGATTGACGAGGGCAAGGACCTGCTGTTTGAGGGCGCCCAGGCGACGCTGCTCGACATCGACCACGGTACCTATCCGTACGTGACGTCTTCCAACTGCACCGCCGGCGGCGCCATCACCGGCTCCGGCGTGGGCATGAAGAACGTCGACCGCGTGCTGGGCGTCATGAAGGCCTATATCACCCGCGTCGGTTCGGGCCCCATGCCCACCGAGCTTTCCTATGAGTCCGAGGCCGGCCACACGCTGACCGAGGAGGGCTACGAGTACGGCGTGACCACCGGTCGCCGTCGTCGCTGCGGCTGGTTTGACGGCCCCATCGCCAACTACGCCTCGCGCGTCAACGGCCTCACCGATATCGCCATGACCAAGCTCGACGTGCTTTCGGCCTTCGACACCATTAAGGTGTGCGTTGCCTATGACGTCGATGGCGAGCGTTACACGAGCGTGCCCGAGCATCAGGTGCGCTTTGAGCATGCCAAGCCCATCTACGAGGAGCTTCCTGGCTGGAAGTGCGATATCCGCGGTATCCGC
>CAJMRD010000067.1 GCA_905215725.1 uncultured bacterium
CCGTCGCCGACGCGGGCGAGACCGACCCGAGCCTGTGGACCGCGTTTGCCGGCATGTTCCCCACCATGGGCGCTTGCGTTGCCTTCGGCGCCTTCAACCTGCTGTGCGCTCCGTGCTTTGCCGCCATTGGCACCATCCGCAACCAGATGGATTCCGGCAAGTGGACTGCGATCGCCATCGGTTACGAGTGCGCCTTCGCTTGGGTGATCGGCCTGTTCATCAACCAGTTCTACAACTTGCTTGTTCTTGGACAGTTTGGTATCTGGACGATTGTGGCCATCGTGCTGCTGGTTGCGATGCTCTTCCAGATCTTCCGTCCCATGCCCAAGCATGCATGGACCGACGAGGACGAGACCAACACTGCTTCCGCCGCAGTTTCCGCTTAAGTCCGACTAAGGATTGACCCCTTTCCACGAGCCCGGGTGTCCCAGCGACACTCGGGCTTTTTGGTGGGGGAGATGTGACGTTTCCGCAGATAAAACCGACCAATATAAATCTGTCCCTTATTGGTAGGTGGAGGATGGGGTAAAGTAAGTGGTGGTTAACTAGAGGAGGCTTGCTATGGCACCTATCGATATTGTTGTACTGGCTGTAATCGGTATTGCGTTTGTCGCCGTGTGCGTGCGCATCTACCGCAAGGGCACCTGCGCCGACTGCGCCCAGGGTGGCGTTTGCACGGGGCATTGCTCCAACAAAAAGACTTGTGCCGCGCTTAAGGGCGTAGACAAAATTGCCGAAGACTTGGGCCGCGGTATTCATTAGCCGACCGGCGTTTGGGTATGTTTGACTGCGGATGCGGCAGTTGCTGATACGATAAGTACGTCTGCAAGTGCCGCCGAGCGGCTCAAACGAAAGGAACCCTGTATGGAGTCCTCTGCCTACCCGATGCTCTTTAGCCCGATCAAGGTCGGTACGACCGAGGTCAAGAACCGCGTCTTTATGCCGCCGGTGTCCACCAACCTGGCCGATCATGGCTATGTGACCGACGACTTGGTCGATCATTACCGTGCCCGCGCCAAGGGCGGCGTGGGCCTGATCATTACCGAGGTCGTGACGGTCGAGCCCACCTATACCTATCTGCCGGGTGACATGTGCTGCTACGACGACACGTTTATCCCCGGCTGGGAAAAGCTCGCCGCGGCCGTCCACGAGTATGGCTGCAAGATCATGCCGCAGCTCTTCCATCCCGCCTACATGGCCTTTAACATTCCGGGCACGCCGCGCCTGATCGCTCCGTCCTTTGTGGGCCCGTCTTACGCCCGCGAGGCACCGCGTCCCATCACGGTCGACGAGATTCACGAGCTCACGCATCAGTTTGGCGACGCTGCCGTGCGTATGCAGAAGGCTGGCGTCGATGGCGTTGAAGTCCATGCGGCACACGCCCACGGCATGCTCGGCGGCTTTTTGACTCCGCTCTACAACAAGCGTACCGACGAGTACGGCGGCTCGCTCGACGCCCGCATGCGCTTCCTGCTCGAGGTCATCGCCGAGATTCGCGAGCGCTGCGGCAAGGACTTTATCATCGACGTCCGCATCTCGGGCGATGAGTACACCGATGGCGGCCTGACCCTCAACGACATGATCTACGTCTCGCGTCGCCTGGAGAAGGCCGGTGTCGACATGATTCATGTGTCGGGCGGTACCACCATCAAGCGCGGCTCCGCGATTCCCGCTGCCGGTACCCAGCAGGCCTCGCACGCCGCCTGCTCGCGCGAGATTAAAAAGCACGTCAACATTCCCGTCGCCACCGTCGGCCGCATCAACGAGGCCTGGATCGCCGAGGAACTGATCGAGGACGGTGCCGCCGACATCTGCATGATGGGCCGCGCCAATCTGTGCGATGCCGAGTTCTGCAACAAGGCCGCTGCCGGCAACGCCGACGACATCCGCCCCTGCATCGGCTGCCTGCGCTGCCTGAACGGCATCATGTTCGGCAAGCGCATCTCCTGCACCGTCAACCCGGACGTGGAGCGCGACGAGGCTGGCTACGAGCCTGCCGCCGAGGCTAAGAACGTGCTCGTTGTGGGCGCTGGTCCTGCGGGTATGGAGGCTGCCTACATTGCCGCCAAGCGCGGACACAACGTGGTGCTCGTTGACAAGCAGGATGAGCCGGGTGGCGAGATGCGCATCGCGGCCGTTCCGCCGGCAAAGCAGGAACTCACCCGCGTGATCAAATATCAGTATCGCCGTCTTGCTGAGGCGGGCGCGAAGTGCGTATTTGGCACCGAGCTTACTGCCGAGGACATTCAGCGTGACTACGCCGGCTACGAGGTTGTCCTGGCTTATGGCGCCGAGCCCATCGCTCCGGCCTTCATGCAGGGCTTTAAGCAGGTTATGACGGCCGACGACCTGCTGGGCGGCAAGGCTTTCCCGGGCAAGAAGATCGTCATCGTCGGCGGCGGCACCGTCGGCTGCGAGACGGCCGATTACCTGGCCCCGTTGGTCAATGACCTCTCGCCGGCCAATCGCGATGTCACCGTCATCGAGATGACCAAGACGCTCGCCGCCAACGAGGGCGGTGCCGGTCGCGCGGTGCTCATCACGCGCATGCTCTCCAAGGGCGTTCACGTGCTGACCGAGGCCAAGGTGATCGAGATCACCGAGGACACTATCAGCTACGAGAAGGACGGCGAGGTCCACACCATCGCCGGTGCCGATACGCTGGTGCTTGCCATGGGCTATCGTCCCAATACCAAGCTGGCCGACGACCTGGCTGCAGCCGGCGTTACCACCCACGTGTTGGGCGATGCCAACAAGTGCGGCAACATCCGCGACGCCATCGGCGATGGCTACAAGGTTGCCTGCGAGCTCTAGTCAACCCCTTGGTGCGTGGGGAACAGGTGTCTCTGCGCCATCCGATAGCAAAACAGCGGCGGCGTCTCGGGTTTCGGGATGCCGCCGCTTGCTCTTGTGATCCTGGCGACGCGAGCGCACCCTATTTCACCGCAACTGAGGAGATAGGGGATGCGATAGTATTGCATGGTGATATTCGACAAACCGTGAGCTTCATCCGAGGGCTTTATGGAACAACACCAGCATTATCAGAGCTTGCAAGATCAGGCATACAACGCATTGCGCTCCAAGATCATCTATGCCGAGCTCAAACCCGGCACGCGCCTTTCGGCGATTGGTCTGGAAAAGGAGACGGGAATCGGGCGCACGCCCATTCGCGAGTCCTTTGTGCGCTTGCGTGAGCAGGAGCTGGTGGAAACGCGTCCCAAAAGCGGCACCTACGTCTCTAAGATCAGCATGGAACGCGCCGAAAACGCCTGCTTCTTGCGTGAGAAGCTCGAGAGAAGCGTACTCATTAAATGCTGTTCGGCTGCTGCGCCCGAGCAAAAGCAGCGGCTCGAGCAGATTCTTACCGAGTCTGAGTCGCTCGACCATAGCGAAACGCGTCGCTTTTTCGATCTGGACAACCTGTTCCATGAGACGTGTTTTGAGATTGCCGGCCGCCATATGTTGTGGGATTGGATGAAGAGCATCAACACGCATTTTGAGCGATACAACTGGTTACGTATGGTGTCGCAGGACCTGGATTGGGAGCCGATTCGTCGGCAGCATCGCCGGATTCTCGAGGCCATTAAGAGGGGCGATACCGACGCGGCGAGCTATCTGGCAGAGACGCACTTGCACCTGATGCCCGAGGAGCAGGGCCCGGTTATCGCCTTGCATCCCGACTATTTTGAGCTGCCTAAAGACTCGAATATCTAGCCCATCATCGCATCTGCTCGAGACGCAAAAACGATGCTGCTCACCTACAGCGTTTTGCAACCGAGATTTTTAAAAAAATGCCTAAAATGGCTCAGACCGCCGACAATTGGGAAACGGGGTGCGTTATGGCGCAGATGAGAATCAAGGACATTGCCGCCGAGGCGGGCGTGAGCCCGGCCACGGTCTCGCGCTATCTCAACAACCGCCCCGGGCAAATGACCGAGGAAACCCGTGCTCGCATCGCGGCGGTTATCGAGCGCACCGGCTATCGCCCGCGTGCCGCCGCGCGCAATCTGCGCAGCTCACGCACCAACCTCATCGGCGTGATCCTGGCCGACATCGCCAACCCGTTCTCGAGCGCCATGCTCGAAGGGCTTTCCGCCAGCGCCGCCGCGCGCGGCTGCTCGCTCATGACGGCCATTAGCGGCAACGACCCCGCTAAGGAAGCGGAGTCGCTCACCAGGCTTATCGATGCCGGCGTGGACGGCCTGGTCGTCAACACCTGCGGAGGCAATGACGAGGCGATCGCCGCGGCAGCGGGACGTCTGCCCGTTGTGCTGCTCGACCGCGATGTTGCCGACGGCGGTGTCGATCTCGTGACATCTAACAACCGCGAGCTAGTCGCCGGCTTGGTAGACGCCTTGGCCGCTGCGGGCAGCGAGCGTCTGTGCCTGCTCACCGAGGCAAGCGACGACAGCCCCGTGCGTCGTGAGCGCGCCGAGGCCTTTACCGACGAGCTTTCGCGCCGCGGCCTTGCGGGCGAGGTCGTCACCCTGGCCGATGGTGGCGCCACGGGCGTCGGCCGCTTGGACGAGACCATGCGTGACTATGCCGGTAAAAAGCTCGGCCTCATTGCCGTCAACGGCCTGGTCTTCCTGCGTCTGACCGAGGCACTGGCGCAGCTGGGACCCTCGTTGCCGGCTGGTCTTAAGATCGCGACGTTTGACGATTACCCCTGGAACCACGTGCTCTTTGGCGGTGTGACCACGGCCGCGCAAGACACCCTTACCATTGCCGAGCGCGTGGTCGAGCGCCTGTCCGAGCGCATCGACGTTGTCACCACCACGGTGGGCGAGGCCGCAAAGCTGGCGCCCAAACGCATCGAGGTTCTCGGTCACATCGAACACCGCGCATCAACCTCGCGCTAACCGCTCGTTCGCAACTGCCTGTTCGCACACGTTTTTTGAGCGCTTGATACGCTTTAACCCTGCGGAAACATTTTTCTGCGATAGTATCTGCGATATAGACCAGTCGAAACCCGCCCGAAAGAAAGGGGAGCGACATGAACCAGCAGAACATCGATTACGTACTCCGCTCCGTAGAGCAGCGTGATATCCGCTTTGTGCGTCTGTGGTTTGTCGACATTCTCGGCCGCCTCAAGAACTTTGCCATTAGCCCCGAGGACCTCGAGGTCGCTTTTGAGGAGGGTATTGGCTTTGACGGCTCCGCCATCGAGGGCTTTGCCACGCCCGAGGAAGCCGACATGCTGGCGTTTCCCGATGCTTCGACCTTCCAGATTTTGCCGTGGCGCCCGAGCCACAACGGCGTCGCCCGCGTGTTCTGCGATGTGTGCACCCCCGACCGCAAGCCCTTCGCCGGCGATCCGCGCGATGCGTTGCGCCGCATGTTCTATAAGGCCGAGAAGGCTGGCTACCTGCTCAACGTGGGCGCCGAGCTGGAGTATTACTACTTCCCCGACGAGCACACCCCCGAGCCGCTCGACAACGTGGGCTACTTCGATCTTTCGGTGAGCGATGCCGCTCGCGACCTGCGCCGCAACACGGTCCTCACGCTCGAGAAGATGTCTGTGCCCGTGGAGTACACCTTCCACGCCGCCGGTCGCTCACAGCACGGCATGAGCCTGCGCCACGCCGAGGCCCTGAGCATGTCCGACGCCATCACCACGGCCAAACTCATCATTAAGCAGCAGGCCTACGAGAGCGGTTGCCACGCATCCTTTATGCCCAAGCCGTTGGCGGGCGAGGACGGCAGCGCTATGTTCCTGTGCCAGTCGCTATTCGACCACGACGGCAACAACGTCTTTTGGGGCGAGGACGACGAGAAGTACCACCTCTCCGACGTCGCCAAACACTACATGGCCGGCATCCTGGCGCATGCCCGCGAGATTAGCGCCATCACCAACCCCACGGTCAACTCGTACAAGCGCATCACCACGGGCGGCGACTCCGTGCCGCAGTACGCCACGTGGGGCCTGCGCAACCGCGCGAGTATGGTCCGCATCCCGGTCTACAAGCCCGGCAAGCAGCTGTCCACGCGCATCGAGCTTCGTAGCCCCGACCCCATGGCCAACCCGTACCTAGTCAACGCCGTCACGCTGGCGGCTGGTCTCGACGGCATCGAGCGCAAGCTGGAGCTCCCGCCCGAGGCCACGGCCGAGACGCTCAAGCTCTCCGACCGTCAGATGGTCGAGGCCGGCTACACGCCGCTGCCGCGTTCGCTCAAAGAGGCGCTCGACGTGTTTGAGGACTCGCAGTTTATGAAGGATGCCCTCGGCGAGCACATCCACAGCTTCTTCCTCAAAAAGAAGCGCGACGAGTGGCATAAGTTTGAGTCTACGATCACCGAGTGGGAGATCAAGCACTACCTGGCGAACTCCTAATCGCGCTGGCTTGTTCCAGTACGATTGAGCTCATTTCTTTGGAGGCCGATATGTCCGAAAAGAGTGCCCTGTTCATGGCGCGCACGACGCGCTTCCACGAGTTTGCCCGCAGCTTGACGACCACCCTGGGTGTCGAGGTGAGCCTGGCAACCCCCGATTCGCCGACTGCGGCGCACGACTTTGACCTGCTGATCCTCGATTCCGACGGCATTCGCAGCGACCGCATCGATCAGATTGCCAAATGGCTTGACGACCGTGGCGGCGTTCCCATGCTGGTGATCGTCGACGACGAGGCGCTCGGTACCCTGCGTCTGCCGAACCACGCGCATGCCGACTTTGTATGCCCCACGGCGACGCCCAACGAGCTCAAGGCTCGCGCACAGCGCCTGATGGGCGAGGAGGAGACCGTCACCGCCGACGATGTGCTCAACATCGATAACCTCGAGATTAACCTGGCTACCTACCAGGTGACACTCGATAACGAGCCCATCGACCTGACGCTGATGGAGTACTCGCTGCTGAGCTTTTTGGCGACGCACCCCAACCGTGCCTACAGCCGCGAGGTGCTGCTGCACCGCGTGTGGGGCTTTGAGTACTGCGGCGGCACGCGCACCGTCGACGTGCACATCCGACGCATCCGCTCCAAGGTGGGCCCGCAGATCGCGGCACATATCACCACCGTCCGCGGCGTGGGCTATCTGTTTAAGGACTAGATTTCCACCACAAAGGGGACAGGCACCTTTGTGGTGGCTTTGACGCAGGTGCGGGTTCCTTTCGGGTCTGCGGCAGAACTTAAGCCTTCCTAAAAGATTGCGTTCTCATACACGTTCGCCCGCATATTGGGGTACAACTCAACGTGAACAATGATGGCCCGCCACATGTTTGGCGGGCCTTTGGTTATTAGACGAAAGGATCGCAGCCATGAGCGAGAACGATTCCCAGCGTCCCCAGGATGCGGGCAACGCCGGCGAGACCCAGCAGCAGCCGCGTGTGCAGGTGGAGTCGACGCCTGCCGGCAGTAACATTCCCTACGTGCAGGCCTACGACACGCAGACCGGCAAGCCGCTGGGCAGCCAGCAGGTTGTAAACAAGCACACAGTGGTCAAGACCAAGACCAAAAAGCTGCCGATCTTTATTACGGCACTCGCCGGCTGTGCCTGCGGCGCCCTGCTGGTCATTGCGCTCATTATGAGCGGCACGCTCAATATCGGTGGCGGCAAGAATGCCGTGACGGCGGGCGCTTCGGGTTCATCGACGCAAAAGATTACGATCGATTCCGAGGACACCACGCTGGCCGAAGCTGTTTCTGCCAAGGCCCTGCCCTCCGTGGTTTCCATTACCGCCACTTCGAGCGGCAGCCAGAATGGCTCGCTTTCGCAGTCTGCCGACGAGTCGGACAGCTCGGGCAGCGTTGGTTCGGGCGTGGTGCTCGATACCGAGGGCCACATCCTCACCAACAACCACGTGGTCGATGGCTATGACCAGTACGTGGTTACCATGGACGACGGCACCACCTATGAGGCTGAGTTCGTGGGCAACGATGCTTCGAGCGACCTGGCCGTCATCAAGCTCAAGGACGCCGACGCCTCCAAGCTCACGCCGATCGAGATCGGTGACTCTTCCAAGCTCAACGTGGGCGAGTGGGTTATGGCCATCGGTTCGCCGTTCGGCAACGAGCAGTCCGTCTCCACGGGCATCGTGTCGGCGCTCTATCGCTCCACGGCCATGAGCTCTACCAGCGGCAACACCATCTATGCCAACATGATCCAGACCGATGCCGCCATCAACCCGGGCAACTCCGGCGGCGCGCTCGTCAACGACAATGGCGAGCTCGTGGGCATCAACTCGCTCATCGAGAGCTATTCGGGCTCCAGCTCGGGCGTGGGCTTTGCCATTCCGGTTAACTACGCCAAGAACATTGCCGACCAGATCATCGACGGCAAGACGCCGGTGCATCCGTACATGGGCGCCACGCTTTCGAGCGTCAACGCGCTCAACGCCCGCACCAACAAGCTGAGCACCGATAGCGGCGCGTATGTGGCGAGCGTCGTTGAGGATGGTCCTGCTGCTAAGGCTGGCATCCAAGAGGGCGACGTCATCACCAAGCTGGGCGACGACGAGATCACAAGCGCCGATGGCCTGATCATCGCGCTGCGCAGCCACGAGGTGGGCGAGAAGGTCGAGATCACGCTCATGCGCGGCAAGGAAGAGAAGAAGGTCACCGTCGAGCTGGGCTCCGACGAGGAGCTGCAGAACCAGCAGCAGGACGACAGTTCGACCGACACCGGCAACGGCGGTATTACCGACGAGCAGCTGCGCCAGTATCTGGAGGAGCTGCTGGGCCAGCAGGGCCAGGGCCAGGGTCAAGGCTACGGCCAGGGCTACTAGCGAGCCGTTTCGCATATGCCGAAGCCAGAGGGGCTGTCCCGCCAAGTGTGCGACAGCCCCTCCTTTCTTATTGATCCGTTGGGGACGGAGGAAAACGGGTCACTTGGGGCTGACAAGAGGCCTGGTTCGTAATGGTCTGGACAGTTAGTTCAGATACGTATAAATCTGGGGCAGTTTGGGATGCGTTTTGAGCAATTTTTGATTGGGATGGGGCTCGAATGGGTGTTTGGAAGGGAGAGCGGGACGTTTACATGGTCTCGAGGAGCCCAAATTAGTTGAAACAGGGGTGTTCGTGCCTGATTCAGCTCTAGGATTTATACGTATCTGAACTAACTGTCCACCCCGGTCTGGCGGCTGCCGATTCGGTGCGGTTCGAAAGGGCTATTCGACCCCATTGCGACCGGTGGTACTCTTGTATCCGTTTGAAATCGAGCGAAGGAGTGCTGCTATGGAGCAATCGAGCCTGTTTGGTGACGGTGTGGACATCGATACCGAAACGCCCGCGAGCGCGGATGCCACCGCACCGGTCGACGCCCGTGCCCAGGCGGCAGCGCGTGCGGCCGAGCTGCGCCACGAGCTCGATTACCACGCCTATCGCTACTACATGCTCGATGCGCCCGAGATCACGGACGCCGCCTTCGACAAAATGCTCGTTGAGCTGCAGGAAATCGAGGCGACCTACCCCGACCTGGTGACGCCCGACAGCTATACCCAGCGCGTGGGCGGCTACGTGAGCGAGCAGTTTACGCCGGTTACGCATATGGCGCGCATGTATTCCATGGATGATGCCATGGATCTGGACGAACTCGACGCGTGGCTCCAGCGCGCCGAGGATGCGCTCGGTGCCGGCAGCGTCACCTATACCTGCGAGCTTAAGATCGACGGTCTGGGCGTGGCGCTTACCTACCAAAACGGCACCTTCGTGCGCGCGGCCACGCGCGGCGATGGCACCACGGGCGAGGACGTGTCGCTCAACGTCCGTACCATCAAGGATGTGCCCATGCACCTGTCCGAGCCGGCGCTCGCTCATATGGGCGCCGACCGCGAGCGTACCATCGAGGTACGCGGCGAGGTCTACATGCCTAAGGGCAGCTTTGTTCGTCTGAATGAAGAGGCCGATGCCGAGGGTCGCGACCCCTTCGCCAACCCGCGCAACGCCGCCGCCGGCAGCCTGCGCCAAAAGGACCCCAAGGTCACGGCGCGCCGCGATCTCGCTACCTTTATCTATGCCATCGCCGATACCGATCCGCTACACGTCCACAGCCAGCGCGAGTTCCTCGATTGGCTGCGTAGCGCCGGCTTTAGCGTCAACCCCAACGTGGCTCGCTGTGCTACACCCGCCGAGGTCCACGAGTTTTGTGCCCAGGCGCTCGAGCACCGCGGCGACCTGGACTACGACATCGACGGCGTGGTCGTAAAGGTGGACAGCTTCCAGCAGCAGCTCGATCTGGGCTTTACCGCCCGCGCGCCGCGCTGGGCCATTGCCTTTAAGTTCCCGCCCGAGGAAAAGCAGACCGTTCTGCGCGAAATTCGCATCCAGGTGGGCCGCACCGGTGTGCTCACGCCGGTTGCCGAGTTCGACCCGGTGACGGTTGCCGGTTCTACCATCGCGCGCGCCACGCTGCACAACATCGACGAGATTCGCCGCAAAAACGTGCGCGAGGGCGATACCATCATCGTGCACAAGGCGGGCGACGTGATCCCGGAGGTCGTAGGCCCGGTGCTCGATAAGCGTCCGGCCGATTCGGTCGACTGGCACATGCCCGAGGTCTGCCCCGTGTGCGGCAGCCCCGTGGTCCACGAGGATGGCGAGGTGGCCTACCGCTGCGTCTCCATCGACTGCCCCGCGCAGCTCAAGGAGCGACTGCTTCACTGGGTGAGCCGCGGCTGCATGGACGTCGACGGCCTAGGCGACGAGATCGTCGACAAGATGATCGCCGCCGGGCTGATCCACGATGTCGCGGACTTCTACCAGCTCACGGTTGACGACATCGCCGGCCTGGACACGGGCCGCACCTATGCCAGCTCCAACAGCAAAAAGGGCGTCAAGAAGGGCGACCCCATTCCGGTAGGCCTCAAGACGGCCGAGAAAATCATCGCCGAGCTCAACAAGTCCAAGAGCCAGCCGCTCGGTCGCGTGCTGTTTGCCCTGGGCATCCGCCACGTGGGCAAGAGTGTGGGCGAGGTCATCGCCGAGCGATTCCTGTCGATTGACAAGCTCATTTTGGCGAGCGAAGAGGACATCGCCGAGTGCGAGGGCATCGGTCCCAAGATTGCGGCGAGCGTCAAGCAGTTCCTGGCCGTGCCCGAGAACCTTGCCGTGCTGGAGCGCCTGCGCCAGGCGGGCCTGTCGCTCGAGGTCGACTTGGGCGCCGCGCACGCGCAAGCCGCAGCCGACGC
>CAJMRD010000068.1 GCA_905215725.1 uncultured bacterium
ACTTGGCATGGATGCCTGCGATGTATTTGTCGGCATGACCACCGCATCCGGTGCAGCTATCTACAATAACCACCTGAAAGAGCTCATCAACCAGAAGAAACTTCGCGAGGTTTCTATCTGCTTAAGAAATATCGACAACTTCACACGAGGCGGCGCTCTGGCAGACTACGAAGCAGTTTACGCAGATGGCGAGAAACTGCAGGCTATCTGGAGAGGTCATAAGATGGCTCACATCACCACACCGGCTGGTACCGACCTGTACATGGAAATGAATCAGATGGAGCCGATCATCGAGTGCGGTATCGCGAGAAATCCGGGCGATGCAATGGCTTGGTCTGACGGCGAGGTTTCCTTAGGACCGGTGATCGACACAACCCATGGCAAACTGGTAATTGATGGACCTATCTGCTACTATGGATGCCCGACCACACCGGTTGAGTTAAGAATCGAAAAAGGGCGCATCGTAGAGGTAGTTGGCGGCGATCCGAAGATTTGTAAAGAAATCCGCCGTCAGATCGCAGAAGTTAAAGATTCCGACAACATCGCAGAGATCGGACTTGGACTTAACCCGGCTTGTATGTTCAACGGAGACTTCGAGGAAGAGAAGAAGGCGCGCGGCACCTGCCACATCGCGATGGGTAACGGCTATTACTACGGTCAGCCCGCCCGCTCCACCGTCCATATCGACATGGTGCAGTACAACCCCACCGTCATCTTCGACGAGGGCACCGACCGCGAGACCCTGATCGTCAAGGACGGCAAGGTCGTCTGCCTCGGCGATAAGTAAGCGTAACCCGTTTTCAATAATAAAAAACAATATAACAATATATTTATGGGTATGGAGGATATGAAATGAAAAAGTTCTTATCATTGCTTCTTGCGACCCTGTTGGTCCTCTCTCTTGCTGCTTGCGGAGAGAAGCAGCAGGACCATCAGGGCCCCCAGAATCCCAGCCAGACCATCGTACCTCAGGACCTCGTGATGGGCACCGGCTCGACCGGCGGCACTTACTTCGCGCTCGGCGGCGCGATGGCGAATGCGATCAACGACAAGCTCGCCGACAAGAAGATCACGATCACTGCGCAGTCTACTGGTGCCTCCGTTGAGAACATGAACCTGATCAACGCCGGAGAAATGGATCTCGGCATTGCGATGAACAACGTTGCAGCCAATGCGTTTGATGGCGTTGGTGCGTTCAGCTCACCCGTTACGAACGTTTCCTCCATCGGCGTGGTGTATAACGAGGTTTATCAGATCGTTGCGAACGCGGCGACCGGCGCGAAGAACGTAGAGGACCTCAAGGGCAAGAAGGTTGCCGTCACCTGGGCCTATTCGCCCTCTTACGGCAAGCCGCTGTCCTGCCCGCAGTCGCTGATCAGCCTGCTGCCCCGCTTTGGCATGGACGTCACCCTGGCTCACCCCGAGGGCTACGATCTCATGCCCGAGGTCGTCGAGCGCGCCAAGGGCTATGCCGCCGAGTCCGGCACCACCTTTAAGCAGGTCAGCACCATGGCCGAGGCCTTCGAGGGCGCCGACATCGTGATCCCCAAGAGCTGGGCTCCGTTTGCCGCCATGGAGAAGCGTACCAACCTGTACGCCGAGGGCGACGACGCCGGCATCGCTGCGCTCGAGAAGGAGCTGCTCGCTCAGAACGCTACGCATCAGGATTGGTGCTCCACGACCGAGCTCATGGAGAAGACTGCCAACGGCCAGGACACCATCTTTATGCATCCGCTGCCCGCCGATATTTCCGGTGTCTCCTGCGAGCACGGCGAGGTCAACGCCGACGTCTTCGACATGCACCGCGTGGGCATGTACAAGGAGGCCAGCTACAAGCCGTACGCCATCGCTGCCATGATGTTCCTGCAGAAGGTTGCCGATCCCGCCGCTACCCTCAAGGCCCTCGACGAGCGCAACACCGCCCGTTGGTTCCAGGCCTAAAGCTGGGCTGAGAAATGGCTAAGCGTATTGTTGTCGCCTTGGGCGGAAACGCCCTCGGCGCCAACCTTCCCGAGCAGATGGAGGCCGTCAAGACGACTTCTAAGGCCATCGTCGACCTGATCGAGGAAGGCAACGAGGTCGTCGTCGTGCATGGCAACGGCCCCCAGGTGGGCATGATCGCCAACGCGATGGCCGAGCTCACGCGTTCTAATCCTCAGAAGTACATTCCCTGCCCGCTGTCCGTTTGCGGCGCCATGAGCCAGGGCTACATTGGCTATGACCTGCAAAACGCCCTGCGCGAGGAAATGCTCGACCGCAATATCGACAAGGGTGTCGCCACCGTGCTCACCCAGGTCGAGGTTGCGGCAGACGATCCGGCCTTTGCCGACCCGGTCAAGCCGATTGGTCCGTGGATGAGCGAGGCCGAGGCCAAGGAGCTGGAAGCCGACCGCGGCTATCAGTTCATCCACGACGAGAAGCAGGGCTTCCGTCGCGTGGTTGCCTCGCCCAAGCCCGTGAACATCGTCGAGCTCGACACCATTAAGTCGCTCGTCGAGTCCAACCACGTGGTGATTTCCTGCGGCGGTGGCGGTATTCCCGTCACCAAGGCCCAGGGCAACCACCTTAAGGGCGCTGCCGCCGTCATCGATAAGGACTTTGCGGCCGAGAAGCTCGCCGAGCAGCTCGACGCCGATGCCCTGATTATCCTGACGGCCGTGGAGAAGGTTGCCATTGGCTTTGGCACCGACCACGAGCAGTGGCTCGACACGCTGACTGCGGCTGACGTAAAGCGTCTGTCCGAGGCCAACGAGTTCGGTCGTGGCTCCATGCTGCCCAAGGTCCAGGCCGCCTCGACGTTTGCCGAGAGCAAGCCGGGCCGCACGGCGCTCATCACGCTGCTCGAGAAGGCGCGTGACGGTCTTGCCGGCAAGACCGGTACCACGTTTACCGGCGACGCTGAGTAGGCATATCTGCACCATTGAGGAGGGTGCCCTGCGTCGCGGGGCGCCCTCCTTTGTGCTATGGAGAGCCAAGGGGCGTTCGCTGGAAAAACGAGCGCATGCCTGTTCCGACGGAGTGTGAGCTTGGTATGGTGGGTATAGCAACTATGGCGTCCAAGGCAGCCAGGGGAGGTTTGCGGAGATGAAACTTGGTTGCGTGATTATGGCCTCGGGCGAGGGCAAGCGGTTTGGCTCTAACAAGATGCTCGCCGATATCTATGGCGAGCCGCTGATTGCCCGGACCATCGATTCGGTTCCCCGGGGCTTTGACGTCGTGGTTTCGACGCGTTGGCCCGAGGTCGCTCAGATTTGCGAGGACAAGCATTGCCCGTGTGTGCTGCACGATGGCGAGCTGCGCAGCGAAAGCGTCCGTGCGGGCCTTTCGTGGGGAGCCGAACGCAACTGGAAAGGTTGCCTCTTTTTGCCGGGCGACCAGCCGCTCGTGAGTTCGGATTCTTTTGAGGCTATGGTTCGTGCATTTGACGAGTGTGGCCGCAAGCATCCGGTGCGTCTTGCGTGCAACGGTGAGCCTTCGAGCCCGGTGCTCTTTCCGGCGGAACTGTTCGATGCACTTATGTGTCTTGAGGGCAAGGACGGCGGCGGTTCGATCCTCAAGGGCCGTACCGACGTGGTGCTGGTCGAGGCGCGTGCCTACGAGCTGTGGGACGTCGATACCGCCAAGGGGCAGCGACGCATAGCGGAGCATATCGCCGCCTGCTCGTATTTTGATCGCGTGGCCAACTGCATAAATCAATAAGGAGCAATTATGATCATCATCAAAAACGGCGCGCTCGTGACGCCACAGGGGCTTCGCCGTGCCGATCTTGCCATGGATGGCGATAAGATCGTGCGGATCGCCGCGGCGATTGAGCCGGCCGAGAGCGATACCGTCGAGGATGCCACGGGCTGCTGGGTGTTTCCCGGCTTTATCGACGGCCACACGCACATGCAGTGCTGGACCGGCATGGATTGGACGGCCGATAGCTTTGAGACCGGCACGCGCGCGGCTGCCTGCGGCGGTACGACGACCATCGTGGACTACGCGACGGCCGATCGTGGCGTGACCATGCCCGATGCCTTGGCCGAGTGGCATCGCCGCGCCGACGGCACCTGCACGGCAAACTACGCCTTTCATATGGCACTCGCCGAGTGGAACGAGCGCAACCGCGCCGACCTTTCGGCCATGCGCGAGGCGGGCGTATCGTCGTTCAAGACCTACTTTGCCTATGACCACCTGCGCTTGGACGATGCCGAGACGCTCGAGGTGCTCGAGGAGCTCAAGCGCCTGGGCGGTATCCTGTGCGTGCATTGCGAGAACGGCACGTTGGTGAATGAACTGCAGAAGCGCGTGTACGAGCAGGGGATTCATGGGCCCGAGGGACATGCGCTCAGCCGTCCGGACGTGTGCGAGGGTGAGGCCGTGAGCCGCCTGCTGTATCTGGCGCACTTGGCCGGGGACGCTCCGGTCAACGTGGTGCACCTTTCGACCAAGCTGGGGCTCGAGGCCATCCGTGCTGCCAAAGCGCGCGGGCAGAAGAATATCTATGTCGAGACCTGCCCCCAGTATCTGATACTCGACGACACCTGCTATCTGGAGCAGGGCGAGGACGGCTTTGCGGGTGCCAAGTATGTGATGAGCCCGCCGCTGCGCCATGCCGGTGACCGTGCCGCGTTGCGCGAGGCGCTTGTGGCCGGCGAGATCGATACTATTGCAACCGATCATTGCAGCTTTAACCTGCACGGGCAAAAGGACCGCGGGCGCGACGATTTCCGCGCGATTCCCAACGGCGGGCCCGGCGTGGAGCATCGTCCCGTCGCGATCGCCACGAGCTTTGAGGGCCAGCTGGGCCCCGAGGACCTCTGCCGCTTGATGAGCGAGAACCCGGCGCGCGTCTTTGGCATGTATCCGCGCAAGGGCTGTCTTGCCGAGGGCTCCGATGCCGACGTGTGCGTGTGGGATCCCCAGGCGTGCTGGACCATTCGCGCGGCGACACAGCATCAGGCCGTGGACTACACGCCGCTCGAGGGCTTTGAGGCACATGGCCGCGCCAAGGCCGTCTACGTCAACGGTGTGCTGGTGGCGCGCGATGGCGAGCCCACCGGAGCCCAACCCGGCCGCTACGTTCCCCGCTAGCAGGAAGATCACCGGATTCCCCTCCGCAGTTGCGGTGAAATACGGACTGTTTGCGGCCGTTTGGCGGCCAAACAGTCCGTATTTCACCGCAACTGACGAGATGGGGCCGGCTACTTGAGGCTGGTGGCGATGAGGGGGCGGCCGAGGGCTGCCTCGAAGCGGTCGGCCATCGTGGGGTCGTTGAGCGTGTCGACTTGGTTGAGCATGACGCGTGCGGTGCTGAGTTCCATCGCCCGCATCTCGGCATTGAGCACCTGGGCGACGCGCTCGGGCGTGGCGATGTCGGTGAGCTCGCAGCCGCAACGCTCGCAAAAGAGCTCGGGGCGGTGGACGGCTTCGTTGATGGGCTTGCTGAGTCCCGAGGCGCCGACGACCCAGACAACGTTTGCCGTGCCGGCGGGAATTACCGGCTCCCAGGCGGCATGCGCCTTGAGCGGGAGTCGCTTGCTACCGTCTGCCTCGGCCAACACATAGTCAAAGCGCTGTGCCAGCCCGCCGAGTGGCTCGGCGGGGGCGGAGAGCTTGCCTGTCTCCGGGTCCAAAACACCCGCCTGGCAGATACTTCCGCGGCTCATGCCCGCGCATGCCTCGCAGGTGCAACCGGGGACATGCGAGGCGCCCGGCTTCCAAGGCGCGGCGTCCAGGCGACGATTCGACCCGTCCCATGGCACGCCGGCAACGGGAAGCATATGCGTGGTGGTGCAGAGGAGCACGCGGCCGCCAGCGCGCATGAGCTCAAGACCCAGCGTTTTGAGCAACGTCGACTTGCCGCCGCTGCCGATAATCGCGGTAATGCCCGGCTCGATCCTGAGCGCCGAGGCAAGATTGCCGCTAACCGTTTCCATCTGTTCACCGCCGTATAATACTGCGATAATAAATAATCATCAGAGTAGCGGTCGAACCGCTTTTGCTCTGCTCAAACCGTAGCACAGGGAGGTGCCCCGGGAATGCTCGTTTATGTTCGCGGCGCCGGCGATATCGCCACGGGTGTCGCCGCTCGCTTGGTGCGCGCCGGCGTGTCGGTCGTTATGGCCGATATCGCGGTTCCCACGTGCATCCGCCGCACAATCAGTTTTTGCGAGGCTATTCGCCTGGGCGAGGTCCAGGTCGAGGGCATTCGCGCTCGCTTGGCGCAGACGCCGGCAGAGGCGCTCGAGATTACCCAAGCGGGGGATGTTGCCGTCGTGGTGGACCCTCAGGCCAAGATGCTCGATGAGCTTAAACCCGCGGCTGTGGTCGATGCGATTTTGGCCAAGCGCAACCTGGGCACCACGCGCGACATGGCGCCTACCGTCATCGCCGTGGGGCCGGGCTTTACCGCGCCGGTCGATTGCGACGCCGTGGTCGAGACCATGCGCGGGCATTTTTTGGGCCGTGTCATTACCCAGGGCTCGCCCCAGCCCAACACGGGCGTGCCGGGCGTGATCGCCGGCTATGGCAAGGAGCGCGTTATCCACAGCCCCGCCGCCGGCGTGTTTCGGTCCGACCGCGCAATCGGCGACATCGTGAGCGCCGGAGACGTGATTGGCTACGCGGACGATACGCCCATGTGCACGCAGATCGATGGCTGCCTGCGCGGGCTTTTGGCGAACGGCGTGCAGGTGACTGAGGGCTTTAAATGCGCCGATGTCGATCCGCGCGGCGATGCCAGCTATATCAACTACATTTCAGACAAGGCGACGTCGGTCGGCGGCGGCGTGCTCGAGGCACTCGCTATGCTCACCGATATCTTTAGAGGATAGAAGGCGGCAATGGAAAAGCTCGATGTTGTGAATGCGGCGCTTGTCGCCCTGCGTGCTGGCGAGACGTGCGAGCTCGTGGTCGTAGCCGGCACGGCGGGGTCGTCGCCGCGCGGCGTGGGCGCCTGGATGGCCGTCTTTGCCGACGGTAGCCAGGCGGGCACCATCGGCGGCGGCAAGATCGAGCTCTTTGCGCTGGACGAGGCGCGAGAGCTGCTGGCCGCGGGGCAATCGCGTCTGGTCCGCTACACCATGGGCGGCGAGAACTCCGATACCGGCATGATCTGCGGCGGAGCCATTTGCCTGTGCTATCTGCATCTGGATGCGACCCAGGCACCATTGTTCCAGGAAATTGCCGACGTCTTGGTCTATCGGCGCATCGGCGACTTCGTCATCGACTTTGAGCCGTTTATCGCGAGCGCGCTCGAGGGCGATGTGGCCGAGTACCATGGCGAGGCATCGCGCCATACCATTGCGGGCTGCCCCGGGCTTTCACTGGTGGAGGAGGGGAGTAACGTCACCTACACCAACGCTGCCTCTGAGATTCCCGCGGCGCACATCGAGACGCTCTGCCCCGAGGGCCTGACCTACATCTTTGGCTGCGGCCACGTGGGCGCCGCGACGGCGCGCGTGCTTACGGCGGCGGGCTTTGCCGTCGTGGCCTGCGATGACCGCCCCGGCACGTTGACGCCCGAATGGGTGCCCGGTGTCTACGATCGTCGCCTGGTCGATTACAAGAACCTGAGCGAGCTGTGTCCCATCGGTCCGCGCGACTTGGTGGTCGTCGCCACGGCGGGTCACAAGTCCGATATCGACGTGGTGATTCAGGCCATGCGTGCCAAGCCTGCCTACCTGGGCTGTCTGGGTTCGCGCCGCAAGACGGCCTTTGTGCGTGCCCGCCTGGAGCAGGAAGGTTTTACGCAGGGCCAGATCGACGAGCTGCACCTTCCGATCGGCGTTGCCATCGAGGCCGAGGACCCCGAGGAGATCGCCGTCTCCATCGCCGCCGAGATGATCCACCTGCGACGCACCAAACTCGTCCCCCGCAAGCGCTAATCGCATCCCCACCAATTAAGTTGCGGTGAAATACGGATTGTTTAAGCCTGTTAGGCCGCCCAACAGTCCCTATTTCACCGCAACTGCTTTTTGGGATCCATTTGTGCGGGGGAGTTGTGGAGTTGTGCAGGCAGACGAGGTTTTTCTGGAAATACGCTCCCGATGCGCGTATAGTACCGATTGTTTTGTCGGCTCCTGCTGCGTCGAGTCCAAACCGCGAAATGCCATGAGCGGCGCGGATGCAGCCAGGAGGCACGAGGACAACCCATCGTGGCCACGCCCCGTGCTTAAAACCCCAAGAAGGAGTGAACAATGGCAGAAGAGAAGTATGTGCCGCGTCTGAAGACCAAGTACAACAACGAGGTCAAGCAGCAGCTTCAGGACAAGTTCCAGTACGAGAACGTCATGATGATCCCCAAGTTTGAGAAGATCGTCGTGAACATGGGTGTCGGCGAGGCCGCTACCGATTCCAAGGCCATCGACGGTGCCGTGCGCGACCTGCGCGCCATCACCGGACAGCAGCCGATGATCACCCGTGCCCGTAAGTCCATCGCTACCTTCCGCCTGCGCGCTGGTATGCCGATCGGCTGCAAGGTTACCCTGCGTGGCGACCGTATGTGGGAGTTCTTCGATCGTCTGACCTCCGTCGCGATCCCCCGTATCCGCGACTTCCGCGGCATTTCCGCCAAGAGCTTCGACGGCCGTGGTAACTTCTCCATGGGCGTCACCGAGCAGCTCATCTTCCCCGAGATCGACTTCGATTCCGTCGATCACCAGCGTGGTATGGACATCACTTTCGTGACCACCGCCAACACCGATGAGGAGGCCAAGGCCCTTCTGGACGCCTTCGGTTTCCCGTTCAAGAAATAGGTTCACCTGCCCTATAAGCGCCGTTCCCACAAGGGGGCGGCGCTTGGGGCGAACAATACTCTATGTGAGGAGGATATAAGTGGCTAAGACATCGATGATCGTCAAGTGCAATCGCAAGCAGAAGTTCTCTACTCGTGAGTACACGCGCTGCCAGCGCTGCGGCCGTCCGCACTCTGTGTACCGCAAGTTCGGCCTGTGCCGTGTCTGCTTCCGCGAGCTTGCACTCAAGGGCGAGCTTCCCGGCGTTAAGAAGGCCAGCTGGTAAGTCACTACCAGCGTTTCAAGCATCAGTTTGGAACAGGGAAAACGCGCTAAAAAGGCTTTGCCGTTAAGGGCGGCGAAGAACCAAGAGCACGTGTTCATCAAGAACGAAGGAGAATCTGTATGAACCTTACAGACCCGATCGCAGATATGCTTACGCGCATCCGTAACGCTAACTCTGTGAACAAGGCCACGGTCTCCATGCCGAGCAGCAAGAAGCTCGTCGAGATCGCTCGTGTTCTGCACGAGGAGGGCTACATCGAGGGCTACGATGTCGAGGACACCGTTCCCCAGAAGACTCTGCACATCACGCTTAAGTATGGTCCCAAGAAGGCTAAGGTCATCAACGGCATCCGCCGCATTTCCAAGCCGGGCCTGCGTAAGTACACCGGCGTTGCCGACATGCCCCGCGTCCGCGGTGGCCTTGGTACCGCCATTATTTCCACCAGCCATGGCGTCATGACCGACCGCGATGCTCGCAAGCACAACGTCGGCGGCGAGATCATCGCTTACGTCTGGTAATTCGCTCGGTAGGTAGAAGGAAAGGAGATCACCGTGTCTCGTATCGGTAATAAGCCTGTCCAGATTCCCGCCGGAGTCGAAGTGGCAGTCAACGGCAACAACGTTGTCGTCAAGGGCCCCAAGGGCCAGCTCGAGCTCGATGTCTTTGAGAAGCTCGCTATCAACGTCGAGGACAACGTCCTCACCGTTTCCCGTCCCGACGACGAGCGTGAGACCCGTGCCCGCCACGGCCTCACCCGCGCCCTCATCCATAACATGGTTGTTGGCGTTTCCGAGGGCTTCGAGAAGAAGCTCGAGCTCGCCGGCGTCGGTTACCGCGTGCAGCAGAAGGGCAAGAACCTCGAGTTCTCCCTGGGCTTCTCGCACCCCGTGATCGTCGAGGCTCCTGAGGGCATCACCTTCGAGGTTCCCGACAACACCCACGTGAACGTCAAGGGTATCAATAAGCAGCAGGTCGGTCAGATCGCCGCTGAGATCCGCGGCCATCGTCCTCCCGAGCCTTACAAGGGCAAGGGTATCCACTACGTTGGCGAGCACATCCGCCGCAAGCTGGGTAAGGCCGCCAAGTAGTCGTAACCGACTCACTCGCATAAGACCAGCACCCCGTCAGGTGCTGGCAAGATCAACCTTTTTAGGAGTTTACGTATGAACAAGCATAAGGCGAAGCTGGAAGGCCTCAAGCGTCGTCAGCGTCGTGTTCGCGGCAAGGTCTCGGGTACCTCCGAGCGTCCGCGTCTTCGCGTGACCCGTACTAACGCCAACATCTATGCCCAGATCATCGACGACAGCAAGGGCTCCAGCCTGACGCTCGTCTCTGCCTCGACCCTCGAGGCCGAGTTCAAGGGCACCCACACCTCGAACAAGGAGGCTGCGGAGAAGGTCGGTCAGCTCGTTGGCAAGCGCGCCATCGAGGCCGGCATCACCAAGGTCGCCTTCGATCGCGGTGGCCGTATCTACCATGGCCGCGTCAAGGCCCTCGCCGACGGTGCTCGTGCCGCCGGTCTCGAGTTCTAGGAGGTATGTAGCACATGGCTCGTAATCAGAAGCAGCAGCGCGAGGCCTCCGAGTTCGAGGAGCGCGTCGTTTACATCAACCGCGTGTCGAAGACCGTCAAGGGTGGTCGTCGCATGAGCCTCGTCGCTCTCGTCGTCGTTGGCGACGGCAAGGGCAACGTCGGCGTTGGCATGGGCAAGTCCGCTGAGGTGCCCATGGCCATCTCCAAGGCATCTCTCGATGCCAAGAAGAACATGTTCCACGTGCCGGTGACCGAGCAGGGCACCATCCCGCACGAGGTTCTCGGCCACTTTGGTGCCGGCCGCATCATCATCAAGCCCGCTGTCGAGGGTACCGGCGTTATCGCCGGCGGCGCTGTGCGTCCCCTCTTTGAGCTTGCTGGCATCAAGAACGTCCTGTCCAAGTCCCTCGGTACCGACAACGGCCTTAACATCATCAAGGCTGCCGTCGAGGGCCTCAAGGAGCTCTCCAGCCCTGAGGACGTCGCGGCTCGCC
>CAJMRD010000069.1 GCA_905215725.1 uncultured bacterium
GGGCCTGCCCGATGCCGGCCGCTGCAAGATCCGCATCGAGGACGGCGTGGCCGTGGTCTACGCCGCCACGTCCGACATCGGCCAGGGCTGCAACACGGTCTTTTTGCAGGACGTTGCCGAGGCCTGCGGTCTGCCGCTGAGCTGCATTGCCAACGGCGAGTGCTCTACCGAGAACGCTCCCGACTCCGGCACCACGTCTGGCTCGCGTCAGACGGTCGTGACCGGCGAGGCCGTGCGCGGTGCCGCCTTCCTGCTGCGCGATGCCATGCTTGACATCGAGGCCGGCAAGCCCGCACCCGATACTCCCGTGAGCGCGCATGGCGACGGCGTCAAGATCGAGTACGACGACGGTCGCGCCTATCAGCTGCGCACGCAGGAACTCGTCGCCGGCCAGGGTATGCATCCCCAGGATCCCGCGGCCGCCATCAAGGCGCTCGAGGGCTGCGAGTTTGGCTACGTGTACCTGGAGCCGACCGACAAGCTGGGTGCCGACGTTCCCAACCCCAAGAGCCACATCTGCTACGGCTTTGCCACGCATGTGGTCATTTTGGATGATGACGGCCGCGTGAGCGAGGTCTATGCCGCGCACGATTCCGGCAAGGTGGTCAATCCCATCTCGATTCAAGGTCAGATCGAAGGCGGCGTGCTCATGGGTATGGGCTATGCGCTTACCGAGGACTGGCCGCTCAAGGACTGCGTACCCCAGGCCAGGTACGGCACGCTCGGGCTGTTCCGTGCGCCCGAGATCCCGAATATCCACGCCATCTACGTGGAGAAGGACGAGCTGTTGCCCGTGGCATACGGCGGCAAGGGCATCGGCGAGATCGCAACGATCCCCACGGCGCCCGCCGTACAGAACGCTTACCGCGCGTTTGACGGCAAACTGCGTCCGGATCTTCCCATGGTGGATACGCCCTACAGCCGCGCCCGTCACCGCGGCTAGGGTAGAGCACGTACGGCCATTGCTAACGGGCCGTTCGCGCTCAGCATCAACTACATACGCTGCGCCTTTGGCCCCAGCTCCATCGCGAGCCGGGGCCTTTTGTTATGCCGCGCCTGCTGCTAGTGGAAAGCGCATCCCATTTCTTGGCTTTGGAATGGGATGCGCTTTCCGAATCGGCCCTCAAACGGAAAGTGCATCCCGGAATCCGCGCCTGGAATGGGATGCGCTTTCCGGAACAGCCCTCAACCGGAAACTGCGTCCCAGAATTTCGATTCAGAGTGGGATGCCGTTTCCGGCTGAATCCTCAGGCGGAAAGTTCATCCCAGAATTGACGCTCAGAGTGGGACACGGTTTCCGGATAGAACCTCAGCGGAAACTGCGTCCCAGTTTGAGCGTCTATTCCGGGATGCGGTTTCCGCTGAAGGACTTAACCGGAAGGTCTGTCCCGTTCTGAGGCGGGATTCCGGGACACGCTTTCCGCTAGGCCCGCCATCCGGAAAGTGCATCCCGTTTTGAGCGTCCAGACTGGGACGCGCTTTCCATTGGCGTGGCCGTTGGGAAAACGCGGCCCAGATAGGGGATGCGTTCCTGCGATGCGCGGCCTAGCAGCTCCTATAGCTCCACGTCGTTGAGCCATGTCGGCAGCGCGGTCTGCCGGATGCCTGCCGTCTGCAGCTTTTTGGCGAGCATTCCTGCCGAGCGGACTTCGCTCATGGTAAAGCGCAGCAGAGGATGGCCGTAGAGCGACAGGTGCGCCTCGCGCTGTCGTTCGGCAACGAGCGCCTCGGCGGTGGTGCGTCCGGCCAGCATGGTCTGGTCGGTATATTTGATGAGCCCGTCGAGCTCGCCCAGCGTAAGTTCCCGTGCCTGGCGCTCCCAGGCAAAATCTGTTCGCATGCTCTTGGCCGAATCGAAGGGGTCCGTCAATTCGTATTGAAGCCAGTCGGGCGCAAAACCGGTCGGGCGACCGATTCCCCGCCGCTCTCGGCGCGGGCGTCGGCATATCGAAGCGTTGTGAGGGCGGTGCGAATCGCGCGACCATTGCGGGCGGTCGTTCGTTGCTCGACGGCCTCCATCAACTGCTCTCGCGTAAGGCCGAGCTTTGAGATCGCCGAATCGGCAATGGGCATGCCGTCGGCAAAACCAGTTTGCAGCAGGCAATCTGTGGCCGTTTGGATAGGCGGCGTTACCGATATGCCGACTCTGCGTATTGCTCCGGCCGGCTCAATCTGGTGCCGCTGAATATGTGCGCCCGGACGAGCCGACGGCTTTGTCGAGCTGCAGACATGCACGACATTCAGGTGTCGCCACGAGACCTCGAGCCCCAGCAGGCAAGCTGCCGAAAACGAGCAGAAGGTCCAATCGGGGTGGATGATCGCAAGGGCGCGAATAATCTCGCAATGACGCTGTGCCCGGTTGAGCTCATCCCAGCGCATTTTGCGCGCGAACAGTCCCGGCATGGGGGAGACGACCGTGCTGCCGGTGCGCCGAAGGAGCGCTTTTCGGATCGCCGTGCTCGGGGGAATCAGACAGCGTCCCTCTTGTTCGGCTTGGTTCAACAGCTGGTCGATGAGTTGGTCATTGCAATGGGTCATGAGCTACCGCCTCCTTTTGGGTAGCAAAAACGTATCAGCCGGAACTTGCCGCTCAGCTGACCAAAAGCTGACCAAAATCTAACCATGCAGGTAGATGACCTGCTTTTGGCGACATATTTCTTGTTTGAATCGGTGGGCGGTAATCGGCGACCGTGAACGGTAGCTGGATATGAAGCCTTGGTAAGTTTCGGGACGTGTACTTTTTGAAAAAAGAGCATTCTATCTGCTGTTTTGTGTTTCTGGATCGCATATTTGAAGGTATGTGATAAGGGCGGCGGACTGTCGCCTTGTATCTGCGGAAATTGTGACCCGGAATGAGCGCTCGGAATGGGATGCATTTTCCGGTAGAAGCTTCAGCGGAAAGTGCATCCCAGAATTCAGGCTCAGAACGGGACACGCTTTCCGGATGGAATGCTTGGCGGAAACTACGGCCCAGTTTTTGGCTCCAGAACGGGATATATTTTCCGGAACGGTCCACGTGCGGTGGTGTACCCCCCCCCCTTGCGTGGCCCGCTTGTCGAATTACGTTATAGCTAGCTATATTATAGGAAGATATAATATAGCTAGCTATAACGTAAAGGAAGGATGGCCCTATGTTTATCGGAAGAACAGCGGAAATGTCCGAGCTCAATCGACTGTATGGCACGGGCTCCTTTGAAATGCCTGTGATTTACGGCCGCCGTCGTGTGGGTAAAACGCGCCTTATCACAGAGTTCATCCAAGGCAAGAAGGCTATTTACTTTCAAGCTCGTCGTACCAATGCGGAGGCAAACCTGCACGGCTTTAGCCAGGCGATACTTGCAGGCTCGGTTGGTGCTGCAGGCGTGTCGTTTCGTAGTTTTGACGAAGCGTTCGATGCATTGGCCACCATGGCTCGCACGGAACGTTTGATTGCCGTGATCGACGAGTATCCCTATCTCGCCCAATCGAATCCCGAGATCAGCTCGTTGCTGCAAGACAAGATCGACCACTTATACAAAGAGACCAGGCTAATGCTGATCCTATGTGGCTCGTCTCTTTCGTTTATGGAGGAACAGGTGTTGGGCTACGAGAGCCCACTATACGGTAGGCGTACGGCCCAGTTTAAGATCATGCCGCTCGATTTTACGACGACCCTCGGGTTGTGGCAGAGCATGGGTCGCGAAGACGCTGCGGTTTGCTATGGCATGACGGGCGGCATTCCTGCATATATCGAGAAAGTCGATCCTGCCGCACCGCTCAAGGACAACATCAAACGTCTTTTTCTTACTCCTACGGGCTATCTCTTTGAGGAGCCGAGTAGCCTGCTATTACAAGAGTGCCGCAATCCCGAGCAATATGATGCGATCGTGCAGGCAATTGCTCAGGGGTGCTCGAAGATTTCGGAGATTGCGAGCTCTACGGGAATCCCTGCGAGCAACGTAAAGAGCTATGTGGATAAGCTGGCATCGCTTGGGATTGTCGAGCGCGAGCTGCCCTTAAACGAGACGAGCAATAAGCGAGCCGTGTATCTGCTGAGCGATCAGATGTTTAGGTTCTGGTACCGGTTTGTGCCGCAGAACATCGGGCTGATTCAAAACGATATGGCCGAGATGGCGTATAAGCGCATTGAGCCGCACGTATCGGATTACATGGGCACGGTCTTTGAGCTTATATGCAGGCAATACGTGTACGAACTTGCGCGGGCGGGCCAGCTCGATGTGGTTCCGGCGAGCGTCGGGCGCTGGTGGGGGACGGACAATCGCACGCATACGCAGGAAGAAATCGACTTGATTGTTGACGATGGCGAGGGCACTGCGCTGTTTGCGGAGTGCAAATGGCGCAATGAGCCGGTGGGCGAGGATGTTCTGGAAAAGCTCGTGTACCGAAGCGAGCTCTTTAGACGGCAGCATAAAAGCTACGTGATCTTCTCGAAGCGTGGCTTTACGCAAGGATGTCAGGATGCTGCGGCGAGCAGGGGAGATACCAAGCTGATTTCGTTTGCCGAGATGTGCGAGCGGAGATAACCAAGCGCGCTCTGATTTGATGCTCGGAATGGGATGCGCTTTCCCTTTGCGGCCTTTGGCGGAAACTACGTCCCGGATTCCCGCTTCAGGATGGGATGCCGTTTCCGATAGAGGCATGGGGCGGAAAGTGCGTCCCAGAATCCGGCGCAACGCCGCTGGAGTAGAGGGGCGAGCTCCGGACTTCGTAACCGAAAATCCATTTGTTAAACCTGGCACCCGTGGGTAGAATAAGGTCGACGGCAGCCCAAGGGTGATAGCTGGGCAGCGCCGTTACTTCGATTAAGGGGTCAATGCCTTAGAGGCGTCGACCCCTCTTTTTCTGCTTCGTACGCTGCTTGAGTGCCTCGGTAAGTCCGATAAGCGCCGTGAGGAGCGAGACCAAAGCGGTCAGGAGCTTCACGAAATCAGTCAGATCGGTCATGGGCATCACCTCCCGTCGCATGGAGGGCGCTGCCCGGCACATGGAACTGCCGTCAACAACTGCAATTCTATCAAAGTACTGCTATAAATACGAATATATGTTCGATAATAACAGTGACATGATTCTCTCAAAGTGTGGCTTTACGCAAGGATGCCGGAAAGCCGTGCTGTGCGATTTCATGTCCGCACGGGTTCCTATCCTTACGGCAATGTAGCCGCCTATGTAACGAGCGGCGGTTGACGGAGAAAGGCCCTGACCGTGCCAGACAAAAAGACGCCGGATATTTCGGCCATCGATACGACGAACTTTGCGCGCCAGATCGTGCTCGACTTTGAGTTTGCGCCGGTGCCAAAGCAGCGCCAGCGCCGCGGACTACGTAACGAGATTATCGAGGTCGGCGCTGTTAAGCTCGATTACCACGGCAACGTGATGGGCGAGTTCTCGCAGTTTGTGCAGACAGAATTTACCGAAGGCGTTGCGTTCCCCGTCCGCGAGCTCACAGGGATATCGGCTGTGGACACTGCGATGGCTGATCCGCTCTATGTGGTGATCAAAAGACTCAGCGATTGGATCGGTCGCTACTCCGCCCAGATAGTTTGCTGGAGCGGGGCGGATCATCGACAGCTTATGACCGAGTGCCAGGCAAAGCACATGGACCTTTCCGCATTTCCTACGGACTGGGCCGACCTGCAGGCGTTTTACACTTCGATCATGGACGTGGGCAGCCACGGGTGCGTCTCTTTGAGTGACGCGGCAACGTGGTTTGGCATCGAGTTCGACGAGTCGACGGGTCACGCCCACAGCGCCTTAGCCGATGCGCGCGTGACCGCCAAGCTGCTCAAGCAGGTGATGGATGGGGACTACCGCGTGAGCCCGCACGTCCAGGAAGTCCGCCAGCGGTGGGGGATGGGCGAGCGAGCCCAGACGCGCCTTTCCAGCAAGTGCCCCGAGCTGGGCGACCTGCTGCTGAGGCTGAAGGCGGAGGGGAGGTGGGCCTTTTGAGAACGCCATTCGGTTTGGCATGGCAGGGCTGTAAGCGCGGCTTCGCACTGCTGTTTGAATCGAAGCGTCAACCAGTATGACGAGCTGTCTGGTCTGTCTGCCTACACCATCGCAATCCCGCGGGCCGCACTCAACAGCTCATACTCCCTTTCGCTCCACTGCCGCAGCTCGGCCGTGCGTACGGCGTCGCGACACAGGTCCAGAAACACCTCAGCTCCCTCGCAGAAGCACTCGCGGGCAAAGTCGCCCGAGCCGCTTGCGACGCACGCGCCGTCGGCAAAGAGCTTCCAGCTAGACGGCTCACGCAAATCGTCTCCGAACAACTTAATCTGTAGCACATGTGGATTGCCAGCAGCGCAGAACTCTTCCTCGAGCTTCTGTACCGTGAAGCGCATCTGGTGGGAGAGGCTGTTCTTGACCATGGCCGAGGCATAGCCGCTCGGCTCGTCCAGAAGATGCATTCGTTTTGGCTTGGCTGCCAGGTTGTGGAAGTTGCGCTCACTGCGCACGGAGAAATTGTCCATACGGACTCCTTTCATCGATGTTGGCAGGGCCACCGTGCCTCTTGGCCGGTTGGCGTCGGGATCGTGGAGCCAACTCTCTACCCCGACTCTGGATAAAACGCGCCCGCTCCTTGCGGGCAAGATGGAGTCTATCAACGTGTACGGACAGAAATCAAGCGCCATCCGCGAAATGACGCGCGGATGGCGTTGGTTTCCCAAGTGATTATTCGGCTTTCATCCGGAAAAGTGTCGAAATCAGCCGTGTAAAAGTACGGAAAAGTGTCGAAATAGGCACCTTAAAACTTCGGAAAAGTGTAGTTGGATGACAAAACAGCACTTAGAAGCCGATGCTGGATGCGGGATCCTGCGGCTGCCTTCAGCCCTCGCTACTCGTCGTCTCCGTCGTTGGGGTCGCCCTTGAGGGTGTTGATGTCCAGGTACTGGTTATCGTCCTCTTTTTGCTGGGTCTCCGACTCCGCTTGGGTGGGGCCGCGGAACAGCTGGAATCCCTCAAACGCAATGACGCCGAGCAGGGCAATGATAATGGCGATAAAGGCAACCTTGACTGCCTGCGGAAATTCCGAGAAACGCAGCGCCTTTTCCTCGGCGTAATAATCGGCGAAGCGCTCTTCGCCCGTGCTTTTGGTATACGTCGGCGCGGACGCGGCCTCCGGGCCATATTCCGGTGCGGGCGTGGCAGCGTACGAATCGTTGAGATAATCGCTCGATGCGGTGCCATAATCCTCGGTCTCGATGCGACCGTTGTCAGCATAGCCATCGGAATAATCGGAATATGCCGTGCCGCCCTCATAGTCTGCGGCGCTCGTGTTGGCGGCAAAAAGCGGGTTAACTGGAACGTCGAGCGCCGGCATGCCGGTAGAGGTCTCATCCAGATCGGCTGCAGCCCAGGAATCGTAGGCAACCTGATGGGCAACGGGCTCATCGAGCCTTGCGACCGGAGGCTTGCGTGCCGCAGGAACAGGCAACTGCTGGGCGCTGTACATAACGGTGCTGTCGGCCGATTTGCCCTGCGTCGCTGCAGCGAGAAATGCCGCCGTCTCGGACGGGTCGCTTGCGGGGCGGGGAGCGGGCGTGGGCGCCGAAGTGGGTGCGGGCGTAGGCGCGGGCGTCGAAACAGGCGACTGCGCAGGAGTCGGCGCAGGTGCGGACTTGGGCGCAAGTGCGGGATTGGGGCTTGACGGGCGAGCGCCGCCGCCCATGAGTTCGTCGGCGGTCCACGGGCGATCATCCATCACATCGTCAAGGCTCAGCGAAAACAGGTCGTCTTCACTCTCATCGAACATGCGGTGCACATGTCCACCAATTGCCGGAATCAATCCGCGACCGGTGCATGATGCCTTGCTCAACGCCATTCTGTTCCATCCTTTCGAAATACTAATGACATCGATTATATGGAACTTCCCAAGCTGCTCGGTCTTGGATTCGTGCTTTCCAGAACTCGCGCCCAAAAGGGGAGGGGCAATCCAGGCGAGTGCCTACTTGTCGCCGGCCGCCGCCTTGGCCTCATTGAGGTAGCTATAGAAGCTGTACTTGGAGATGCCAAAGAACTCGCAGGCGCGCTCGCTCGACTTGGAAATGAGGAAGGCACCGCGACGGTCGAGGTAGCCAATGGCACGAATGCGCTCGTCTTTGGTCATGAGTGCCGCGGGCTTGCCCACAAACTGCTCGCACTCGTGCAGCAGGTCCTCGAGCAGGTCGCCGATGTTCTTGGTAATGGGCTCGGGCTCGGTATAGCCCGTGCCGCCGGTGCCGGTGAAAGCGTCGAGCGAGCGCTCAAAAGCCTTCATAAGCGTAATGTCAAAGTTGATGCCCAAAATGCCGACGGGCTTGCCTTCGTCGTTGCGGATAAAGATGGTCGAGGACTTGAGCAGCTTGCCATCGGTGGTTTTAGTGAGGTACGGCTCGCGGTCGTGTACGTCGGTGCTGCCCTCGTGCATGGACTCAAACACAATATGGCTGGGGCCGTCACCCAGTTTGCGCCCGCTGACGTGGCCGTTTTCGATCACTACGATGGAGTGGTCCACGTCCTCGGTCTCCAGATCGTGGACGACGACTTCGCAGTTGGGGCCAAATTGGAGCGCCAGGCCGTGTGCGAGGCGCTTGTAAAACTCAATCTGTGCGGGGGTCATGGGTGCCTTCCTAAAAATTAGTTTGGGCACACTTTGCCATAAACCACATCTGTTCGCAAACAAATCCATCAACAAGGCAATTCATGACCGTTCGGCGGCGAAAAAGTACCGATTACGGCAACAAACAATTTGTTAGGTTTGCCAATCAAAAAGTGTGATAGAACAGTGCTAACAAACTTTTTGTTTGGCATCCACATAAAAGTTCAGTCGCATGAATGGGAATGGGCTGAAACGCGTATGCGGGGGCCGGCAAGAGAGGACTTAAGGAGTTCACCGTATGGCCGATAAGATCCAGTGGGCGGGCAACACGATGCCCAAGAGCGATGACAAGCACTTGGGAATCATGAGCCTCGACCACGTGAAGAAGGCCCGCGCCTTCCACCAGTCGTTCCCTCAATATACCGTCACCCCGCTTGCCCGCCTGGACGGTCAGGCTGCGCGCTTGGGTCTGTCCAACCTGTGCGTTAAGGACGAGAGCTATCGCTTTGGCCTCAACGCCTTTAAGGTTCTGGGCGGATCGTTTGCCATGGCCAACTACATTGCCGACGAGACCGGCAAGGACGTTGCCGAGTGCACCTTCGATTACCTGACCTCCGATCAGCTTGCCAAGGACTTTGGCCAGGCCACCTTCTTTACCGCTACCGACGGCAATCATGGCCGCGGCGTGGCATGGGCTGCCAACAAGCTGGGCCAGAAGGCCGTCGTTCACATGCCCAAGGGTTCCACCAAGCCCCGCTTCGATAACATCGCCGCCGAGGGCGCAACGGTGACCATCGAAGAGGTCAACTACGACGAGTGCGTGCGCATGGCCGCCGCCGAGGCCGACGCCTGCGAGCGCGGCGTCATCGTTCAGGACACCGCCTGGGAGGGCTACGAGAAGATCCCGTCTTGGATCATGGAGGGCTACGGCACCATGGCTTCCGAGGCTGCCGAGCAGCTGCGCGAGATGGCCATCAACCGCCCGACGCACGTGTTTGTCCAGGCTGGCGTGGGTTCGCTCGCCGGCGCCGTGGTGGGCTACTTCACCAACCTGTATCCCGATAACCCGCCCACCTTCGTCGTGGTCGAGTGCGCTCCGGCCGCCTGCCTGTACAAGGGCGCTGCCGCCGGCGACGGCGATCCGCGCATCGTGGACGGCGACATGCCCTCCATCATGGCCGGTCTGTGCTGCGGCGAGCCCAACATCCTGGGTTGGGATATCCTGCGCAACCACGCCACCGCCTTCGTGTCCTGCCCCGACTGGGTCACCGCTCGCGGCATGCGCACCCTGGGCGCTCCCGAGAAGGGCGACCCGCGCGTCATCTCCGGCGAGTCCGGCGCTGTGACCACCGGCCTGGTCGAGACTCTCATGCTCGATCCCGAGTACGCCGAGCTCAAGGAACTCATCGGCCTGGACAAGACGAGCTCCGTGCTCTGCTTCTCCACCGAGGGCGACACCGATCCCGACCAGTATCGCCGCATTGTTTGGGAAGGCGAATATCCCACTTGCTAATCGTTGGGGCGGAGTAAATAGGTATCGCTCCGCCACCTCACAGGTAGATTCCTTCGTTTGAAAGGTTATGAACAATGGCTAAAGAACTCGATTTCGACGCAATCAAGGCTGCTGCGGAGTCTCATCGTGCTGATATGACGCGTTTTCTTCGCGCAATGATTAGCCATCCCTCTGAGTCTTGCGAGGAGGGCGAGGTTGTCGCCTGCATCAAGGCCGAGATGGAGAGCCTTGGCTATGACGAGGTCAAGGTCGACGGCCTGGGCAACGTCATCGGCTCCAACATCTTCAACCTGATGGTGGTGGCCTGCGTCTGTGCCCTGATGATGAGCTTTGTGCCCGACAAGGAGCTGATGGTGCGCGACTTCCCGGTGTGCATCGGCGCCAGCGCCCTGCTGGTGTTCTTCATGTGGGACGACACCCTCCAGCGCTGGGAGGGCGTCGTGATGCTGGGCCTGATGGCCGCCTACATCGCTCTCACCGTGGTGCAGGCGCTGGCCTCCCGCACCCCGGAAAGCGAGGAGGAGCCGGTCAGCCTGCTGCGGTGCATCGCCTTCATCCTGCTGGGCATGGCGGCCATCATCTGGGGCGGCGATCTGGTGGTGGACAGCGCCAGCAACATCGCCGCCGCGTTGGGCCTCTCCCAGACCCTCATCGGTCTGACCATCGTGGCAGTGGGCACCAGCCTGCCGGAGCTGGCCACCAGCATCGTGGCCGCCCGCAAGGGCGAAAGCGGCCTTGCCCTGGGCAACGCCGTGGGCTCCTGCATCTTCAACATCCTGTTCATCCTGGGCGCGTCCAGCGCCCTGACCCCCATCGAGAGCGCCCGGGGCGTTCTGGTGGACGGCATCATCATGACGGTGCTCACCGCGGCGCTGTTCATCTGGTGCCGCATCAAGGGCCGGATGACCAAGCCCATGG
>CAJMRD010000070.1 GCA_905215725.1 uncultured bacterium
GAGGTCAGAAGTTCAAATCTTCTAACGCCCACCAAATGTTCGCAGCTCAGAGGCTTCGCCTCTGAGCTGTTTTGTTTTATGTCGCCAAATCCACTGGCAGCTCCAACCGTCATCGCAACGTAACATCAATTCACCTGACAAATAGCCGCCAAACAAATTCAATGCCCCAACATCAACAATAGCCAGGCACAAAACTGCGCCGCAAGCTGCTCCAACCGCCCAACTGGCCAAAAGCCGACCATCTACTTGCCGATCTATCCATCGGCATAACCAATCAGTCCGCACCGCAACTTCTCAGCAAAACGCCGCGATGTCTGCGCCCTGCGGTATCCTTGAGCCACTTGCACCTGCAGCACCAAGGAGCCGCCATGCGCACCGAGCTCGATGTCCCCTTTTCGCACAAAGAAGAAGCCAAGGCGCTGGGCGCCAAATGGGACCGGACCAAGAAGATCTGGTATGTACCCAGCGGCGTCAACCCCGAGCCTTTTGCCGAGTGGCTGCCCGGTGTTGACCGATCCGACCCCTCAGCGCCGTATATATATCTAGTACTGGGCAAGCGCGAATGCTGGAAGTGTCACAAAGAGACCTCGGTCGCGGCCTTCGGCATTCCCTATCGAACCGATAACGACGAGAGCATCGCCATCGCGCACGCACCCAACGAAGCCGGGCACATTGCCATCGACACGGCCAACGCCAACGCGCTCGCCATCGTGCCCGCTCTTGGCTGTGTGCCGGGCGAGATCCGCGACTACCTTCATAAGCGCTGCGGCTACAAGCCCGTAGGCGCGCGAACCTCCAAAGCCCCGTCGCTCGGCAACACGTGCACCAGTTGCGACGCGCTGCAAGGCAGCCGCTATCTGTTCGAGGAGCCCTCGTCCCCGTTTGCCCTCACTGCCATCAACAAGCTGCCGGCACTGGAGTTTGTGCGCGTCGAAGTTGCCGGCGTCTTTGGCGTCCCGGCCACGCGCACCGACTTTGACCAGGCGCTCTTTACCTGGGCACGCGACCATCACGCCAAGTTTCACAAGCAACTCGGTGAGGGGGTTTATTTGTAGGGACGGAGATGCCTTCACAGCCAGCTCCTCCGCATCACCTATCCCTCGTCGCCGGCGTCATACACGATATCGAGGCCACAAACAGGGCATTTCTCCGGATACACCGGCATATGAACGCCTGTCTGTTTTCTCACTTCGTCGCTGAGTCTGTCACGCGCATCGATGAACCGAATGTCGAGACACGGTATTTGCGAGCCGCAGCAAGGGCAGGTGACGACAAACGACCCGCAATCAACCTCTACGCTCGGAAACATATTGTTGTCTATAAGGGCACACGGCAGTTTTCCGTACTTCCCCATCGCAATATCGCCTCGCCAGCTCATACACGCTCCCCTCTCGCTATACAAAACAGGAAGAGCATGCACCGGCAGGCGTGCGCGAGATTGCATCGCCACGCGATCCGATCAAACAACACGATCGTCAAAGAATGCCAAAGCCAAATACGCTAATACGGCAGAAGCCCCGCCTTTTCACGCTTCTTTTCCGAGCGATCGAACTCAATGCGATGGGCCTCAAGAAACACCGTATTGGGTCGCCACTGACGCTCATTCGGCTGCCTTAGCGTCGCACCCGCAAAGGAAACGTAGTCGGTCTTATCCAGCAGGTACGATCCGCACAGCCGATATTCGCCGCAAACAGGCTCAAACGAAATCAGGTGAGCATCAAATAGGGAATGAAGATCGCGCCGAAGCAGAATGCCGTTGCTGGCAACCTGCGATTTGGGTCCCGAGTAATTCTCGATATGTGCAGCTTCCAGAGCTTCGCTGACGCCGCAGTCCGACACCGCGCAACGGCCATCATAGGCGGCAACGAGCTGCTTGCGGAACCATTGCTGCCCCAATCGCTCGCGCCTTAACGCATAGCGGACCTTTTCGTCGTCGGTCGTACCCTGTCCGGCAAACTCAATATCGACGGGCATGTGCTTCAGATAACTCATGTCGGGCGCAAAACGAGGGTCCGGTCCGCCTTTATGAACAGGACCGTGCAGAACAAACCATCCGTTTTCGGGCTCGAACCGTTCAACAAATGCAAGGCCGAGCACCTTGTAGCCCACCTCGGTTGCAAATATGACTCCGACTGGAACGCCACATTCCATGCAGTTGAGCATTTTACGGTTGTAATTCTGGTCTCGAAAACCAACGGTACCCGGCGCTTGAACCGAGTACTTAATGACCCACGTACCATCGTCCAAATAGAGCGGAGGCACATCGGTGTAGAAGCTCTTTTTAGAGTTATGGACCGAAAGCGCAAAGATCTTATTGGGATCTTGCTTCACCCGATCCTGGCCCGGCCAGAAGATCCCTGAATCCCGCGTTACGGGAAAGAAGTCCGAGCCAATTCTCAAACGGTACTGATACTGAGGGCTATCTTCCTTGGTGTGGTGCGGAAGGCTGGTCCAAACGCCGCCGCGCTGCTCCTCACCCAGAAACCACTCCCATGCCCCAACGTATTCGGAAGGCACGAGACTGCAGGCACGGTCATAGCTTGGTCCATCCATCAACGGAACAGCAAGGTCAATGTCGTTCATCGCCAGCACCTACAACCATACGAACGCGAGTCATGCCCCTCAATAATATGGCCGAGAGTCAATTATTACGAGATCTCATTCCGCGATCGGCACGTCGTTGATGCTCTCGGTTTGCCGCTGGCGCGCTTGTACCCCGCTACCCCACTCCCCTGTATACTGATGTAGCACGTGTTTCATCCGGGCTTGTTGGGCCGGGTCGTTCATGGGAGGTTCTTGTGGCTGTTTCGAATCCGCCTAAGGGAAGCGTTTCTTCTTCGTCCATCAAGCCGGTTACGCGCAAGGCCGTGCGTTGCCAGCGCGAGGTCGCTTGGCTTGTCACGCAGGCGGCGGGCAGGCTTGTGGCGACCACTCAGGACGTCAATGCGCCTACGCCGAGCTTTGTGTTAGCGGCGGCGCTAGATTTTGTGCGCCAATTGGAGCTTGCCGCACAGGATGCCAGCGGCCACCTCGACTACCAGAATGTTATGGAGCCCGACCTGCAAACGTTCTGCCACATGGCCAAGTTGCCCGCCGCGCCCAATGCGCTTTCGGACGCAGGCTACATGTTTACGCTTTCGGGCGCGGACCTTATCCGCGACATCTATGCATACTGCAGCGAGCTCGCCGAGCGACACGTCTTTGACGCGGCAGAAGTCAAACCGGGAAATGTCATCAAGCTGGTTCTTAGGCTGTTCTTGATAGACGGGTTCGGGGCCATGCCGGCGTAAGCCGAGTCTTTAGCATCACCGTCGATTGGGCAACAACCGCTTTACCTTAATGGACGCCAATCGAGGGTCGATTATTGGGTCGCCTCGTCCACTAACGCATCTATCCCACGCACTCCGACAGTCGATACTTGCGGTTGCGGCTCGTCGCCGGCGCCGTGGGCTCAAGCTCGCCTTGAGCAATGAGCGCGTTGACGCGCGACCTAACCTGGGAAATTGTGAGCCCTGTGCGCTCTGCCAGCTCGCGCGTCCCCAGCTCGCCGTAGTGTTTGAGTGCCGTCACAATTAAGCCCCCGCCATGATCGACCGGCTCGATCTTTGAACGGTAAAGTACGACCTTGAACCGATCGAATCCCGGGCAGAACAGGGGCTCGGCCAGACCATGCGCGCGCATGGCATCGATCATCATCGGGATGCCCGAGCCATTGCCCTCAGCCGGCGAACCTGCGCCATCCGGCAGCGGGACAATCGACATGAGCTTCACAAGCGTCGCGTTACGGCATCGGGAGCTGCCGTCAAACAAGTTCTCGCGAGTCTTTCCCCCGTAAAGGCCGCCAGGATTCGTCACCTCGACACGATCGTCAAAGACGTCGACGGCAATCGATTGTCCACAGAACCGATCCCCGTATTCTCGATGGATTACGGCGTTGGCGATTGCCTCGCGCAGAACCTCCTCGGGAATCTCAAGCGAGTCGACACGCGAGACGCCTTGGACGGTCGAGGTTCGCCGCAAATTCTTGGCGACGGCTGCGACGGCATCCGAGATCATCTCGCCCAACGTTCCCTCACAGATTGTGCGGTCCATGAACCTCAGCGACCCCGCCATGCCCTTCTGAGTTCCCGCATGGACAGCCACGTCAATGAAGAGCTTGGGATAGAACTGCTGAGGGTAGGTGCCCACAACTAGGAGTCCAGCCTTGGTGACATTGCCCTGGGAATCAAGGAAATTCAGACGCTCCATCTTTGTCTTCTTGTCCGCCGCACCGCGCATCGCTCGAGGCGTCAACGAATAGGCACGCTCTATCGTGCGGTCGACCAGCGACTCGTCGAGATCGCTCGCACTCGTGCCGGGCACCGCATCGCGATCGCTAGGACTCGTCCGTTCATATGACGACAGTGCCAAAACCTCGGTCGACGAAAGCGGAACATCTTTGTCATCGATGCGTTTGTAGCTGCCACCTTGAGCGCCCCGCTCTATGACATAGCAAGGCTTGCTCGACGGGTCGAGCTCCTCAATCGTGATGACCAGAACCACGGTGCCCTGGAGCTCCACGCGCTCAATGGTGTATTTGGGCGGATTGGCCAGCTTTCCGCGACCGCCGGCATCGCCCATGCCCGCCACGAATTGGTTGAGCACTTTCTCGGTCTCGAAGTTCTCAACCGGGACAAAACCTGCGCGCTCACTCACTCCGAGCACGATGATTCCGCCGGCAGTGTTCGCGAATGCGCTCACCGTTTCCCATACGTCGCGGGAAAGCGTCGTGGCGCTCTCCTTTACTTCGACGTTAAGATCATCCGAGCCCATACGCCTTAAAGACTCAAGCAGACCGGTCAGCTCGTTTTCGTTCATCTGCACGTCCTTTCGCTCGGCCCTGCGGAGAATGCCGCGGATAGATTTCCCTCGTCTCTCAGTTATCTCTCGTTTATCTCTCTATCTCTCGGCTTAGAGATAAGAGATAGATAGAGATGGAATGTCTACCATTTGCTTCATTTATACATATTTTTGCTGGTAGAACAATCGGTATTGAGACAATACCATGATTGCCTACCTCTTTGCTGCTCAGTTATCTCTCATATTTTTCTCTCATCTTCCTGTCATCTCTCATATTAGAGACGAATGAGAGACGAGAGATACGCGAGTGATGGACGAGCGAGGATTTTCGGACGGTCGGATATCGAGAGTGGATATTTGGACGGTTTTTGGGGCTTTTGCGGCAGATTCCGTCCAAATATCCACTCTCGTTTGGCGTGTGTCCGAATTTCCACGCTCGCGCGGCGGTCACGCGGGGCCTTTACCCATTCCGCCGGCATCGTCTTCAGTTCGCCGCAGAGCCGCGGCCCCATATGGGTATACTCTCGAGGATTCGACTCGATTCGCCCCCGCTGGGGCGTCAAAGGAGACTGCATATGCCCACCACCTCAACCGACCCGCGCGCCGCTGCCGCCGCGCTGCTGGTACCCGGCACCACCTGCCACGGCTTTGCCGTCGAGCGCTGTGAGACCGTGCCCGAGCTCGACTCGGACGCTTACGTGCTGCGCCACACCGCCTCGGGCGCTCGCCTGCTGTACCTGGCGTGCGACGACGAAAACAAGGCCTTTGCCATTGGCTTTAAGACGCCGCCGGCCGATTCCACCGGCGTGTTCCATATTCTTGAGCACTCGGTGCTGTGCGGATCGGCTAAGTTCCCCGTCAAGGAGCCGTTTGTCGACCTGATCAAGAGCTCCATGCAGACGTTTCTCAACGCCATGACCTACCCCGACAAGACCATCTACCCCGTTGCCACCACCAACGAGCAGGATCTGTACAACCTGATGGACGTGTACCTGGACGCGGTGTTCAACCCGGCCATCTATACCAAGCCGACCATTTTTGAGCAGGAGGGCTGGCACTACGAGCTGGACCTGCCGCAGGGCGCCGAAGGCGAGGGCGACGGCAGCGCCGCCAGACTGCGCGAGGGCACGCTGCGCTATAACGGCGTGGTGTTCAACGAGATGAAGGGTGCGCTGTCCGATCCCATGAGCGTGTTGGACGACGCCGTCAACGCCGCGCTCTATCCCGACACCGCCTATGCGCACGAAAGCGGTGGCGACCCGCGCGCGATTCCCGCGCTCACCTACGAGCAGTTCCTGGACACGCACGCGCGCCACTACAATCCTTCCAACTCCTACATCACGCTTTACGGCGACCTGGACGTGAACCGCGCCCTGGCCTTTTTGGACGAGCGCTATCTGTCGCAGCCGAGTGCCGCGAGCCGCCGCATGGACGCTGCCGTCGCCGCCGGCGAGGACCCGTCCACGCTGGCGCCCAATCCGCTGGGCGTGCAGGCGCCCGTGACCTGCGAGTACAAGCGCATCGAGATGGCTACCACGCCCGAGAACGCCCTGGTGGGCCTGGGCCTTGTGCTGGGCAGCGCGCTCGACCGCAAGCGCACGATCGCAGCGGATATCCTGTTCGAGGCGCTGCTGGGCTCCAACGAAGCGCCGGTTAAGAAGGCCATTCTGTCCGCCGGCCTGGGCGGCAACGTGGTGAGCTACACGGCGGCCGAGAGCCTGCAGCCCTACGAGCTCATCATGCTGCAAAACGCGCAGCCCGGCGTGGCGCGCGAGCTGCGCCGCGTGTTCCAGGACGCCTGCCGCGACCTATGCGAGCATGGCGTTCCGCGCGAGCGCCTGGAGGCCATCATCAGCAGCAACGAGTACGACCTGCGCCAGCGCGACTATGGCATCGCCGACGGCGTAGCCATTGCGTGCGACGCGCTGAGCACGTGGCTCTACGATGACGACGCTGCGACGCTGGCGCTCAAGTATGGCCCGGTGTACGAGGAGCTGCGTGGCGAGCTGGACGGCAGCTATTTTGAGGACCTGCTGCGCGAGCTCGTACTGGAGAACGACCACATGGCGCTGGTCGAGCTGGTGCCGGTAGACGCCGCCGAGGGTTCGGAGGGTGCCGAGGCCGCCGAGCTGGCAGCCAAGCGCGATGCCATGACCGATGCCGAGCTGGCCGACGTGGTCGAGCGCACGGCCGCGCTGCGTGCCGCGCAGGAGGCCGAGGACACGCCCGAGGCCAAGGCCACGCTGCCGCGCCTGCGCGTGTCCGACATTGGCGAGGCGCGCCCCGAGCCGCCGCTGATCGTGGACACGACCGCGCCCATCCCCTGCCTGCGCCACGGCATCCCCACCAACCGTCTGGCCTACGCCATGCAGTATTTCGACCTGAGCTGCGTCGCGTTTGAGGACCTGCCCTATGTGACACTGCTCTGCCGCCTGCTTAAGCAGCTGCCCACGCGCGAGCACTCGGCCGAGGAGCTCGACAACTTGCTCGCCGGCAAGCTGGGCTTTTTGAGCTTTACGACCGAAGTCATGACGCAGCCCGAAGTGGACGGCGTGCGCCCTTACTTGCTGGTGAGCGCCGGCGCCCTGTCCGAAAAGATCGACGCGCTAGCGAGCCTGCCGCGCGAGGTGTGGTCGAGCACATTGCTGGCGGACGCCGACGCCGACCGCGTGCACGACGTGCTCACGCAGATTCGCATTGGGCTTGAGCAGGGCTTTATCAACAACGGACACTCGGCGGCGCTCGGCCGCGCGATGAGTTACAGCTCACCTTCGGCCGTGGTGCGCGAGCAGCTTTCGGGCGTAGACTTCTACTTGTTCCTGCGCGATCTGCTCGACCACTTTGACGAGCGCCTGGACGGCCTGCGTGCCAAGCTTGCCGAGCTGGCAGGCCGCATCTTTGTGGCCGATGGCTGCCTGGCGAGCTTTACCGGCAGCGATGAGGACTTTGACGCGTACTGGGCCGCCGCGGGCGACTTGGGGCTGGGAGCTGGCGACGGCGCCGATGCCGGCCGCGACGCGCTCGTGGTGCCGACGCCGTGCGACCGCCACGAGGCTTTTGTCATCCCCAGCGACATCTGCTTTGCGGCAAGCGCGTGCGACCCGCGTCGCTTGGGCATTGACGTGACGGGCGCCTGGGCGGTTGCCGCCAACGCGCTCTCCTACGACTACCTGTGGAACGAGATCCGCGTGAAGGGCGGCGCGTACGGCTGCGGATTCCGCGCGGCCGGCGAGCGTCAGGCGGCGTTCTACACCTACCGCGACCCGGCAATCGATCCTTCGATTGAGCGCGTGGAGCGCGCAGGCGAATGGCTCGGCAGCTTTGAGCCCGACGAGGCCGCCTTTGAGGGCTTTATCGTGAGCTGCGTGAGCGGCATGGATGCACCGGTGAAGCCGTACGCGCTCACCAAACGCCGCAACACGACCTACCTGGCTGGACTCGATCCGCACGCCCGCGAGGAGCGCCGCGCCCAGATGCTCGCCGCCACGCCCGGTGAGCTGCGCTCGCTCGGCGCCGATGTGACGCGCATCGCAGCCGAGTCGCCCGCCTGTGTCTTTGGCGGCCGAGACGTCATCGCCAAGAGCAGCGCCGGCTTCAACGTCATCGACCTGATGGGCTAAGGCACCAAGGTAGATTTTTGGGACATGCCCGAAAATCTGCCTTTTCTTTTGCCGCTGCTTGGGCGGGGCAGCTCAGCCCGTCCCGCCAGTTTATCTAAATCTGTAACATCTAGGCGGCAATATCGGCTCCAGATGTTACAGATCGAGACGTTTCTGGATGACGCCGGCCCTTTGTCTCAATCTGTAACATCTAGGTCCGATTTTGCCGAGTTACTGTTACAGATCGAGACAAACCGCCGCAGACGCCCATCACAGCACAGACCACCACGAAGGTGCATGTGTCCCCTTCGTGGTTGTTTTTGCTGTTTGCCCAGATAAAGCCTGCCAAAATAAACCTGTCCCTTTTTGGTAGGTTTGGGAGAGGGAGCCGGGATGGACAAGGCTGAGTTGCGGCGGGCGGTGATTGCTCGGCGCGATGCTCTTGATTTGGACTTGCGGGCGACGAAGTCTGCTGATATCTGTGCGCGGATGGTTGAGCTGCTGGGCCGCTTGGATGCCGCGGCGCCGCGCATCGTTGCCGTCTATGCCGCGATGGGTTCCGAAGTCGACCCAGCCGCGTTTGCCGCAGCTGCCGCCAAACGCGGCCGGCGCGTAGCCTATCCGTGCATGCTCTCGGCAATTGATGCCGCAGCTTGTGGCCAGCGCATGTGCATGCGGGCAGTTGCCGCCGACGATGCGTCCGCGGCTCCGTTTATCGCCCACCCCACGCGGGCCTTCGCGGCCACGGACATCGACAGCGACCGCTTCCCCATCGTGCCTGCCGAAGCTCTCGACATGATCGTCGTACCGCTCGTGGCCTTCGACCAAACCGGCGCGCGCCTGGGCTACGGCGGCGGTTGTTACGACCGCTACCTGCCTATGCTCTCGCCCGCATGCCAAATTATCGGCATCGCCTTTGGCGAGCAGCGTGTCGACCACGTTCCCACCGACGCCCACGACCTGCCGCTGCCCCACATCGTCAGCGCCTAACCGCCGTTGTATCGCACCCGCAAGATGGGCATCCGAAAATCCACGCTCGTCACGCCGCAGCCGCAGCCACAACCGCAACCGCGGCCGTAGCCTAGTGCTCCTCGCCGGCGCGGGCCAGGTCGTAGGGCGTGGTCTGGTAGACGTAGTAGTTGAGCCAGTTGGTGTAGAACAGCTGAGCCTGGCTGCGCCAGACGTTACGCGGCTCGGCGGTGGGGTCGTCATTCGGGAAGTAATGCGCCGGCACCTGGGGGTTGAGTCCGCGCTTCACGTCGCGCTCGTACTCCAAGCGCAACGTGTCGGTATCGTACTCGGGATGGCCAAAGACAAAGAAGCGGCGGCTGTCGGTCGACTTGACGATGTACAAGCCCACCTCGTCGGACACGGCCACGACCTCAAGCTGCGGCTCGGCCTCCACGTCCTCGCGGCGCACATCGGTGTTGCGCGAATGCACGGCATAGAAACGGTCGTCGAAGCCGCGGACCAGCGGGCTTTGCGGCTTCACCAGATAATGCTCGAACACACCGCTCGCCTTTGCCGGCAGGTCGTACTTCTGGATACCGTAATGATGGTACAGACCGGCCTGTGCACCCCAGCAAATGTGCAGCGTAGAGTGCACGTGCGTGGTGGACCAATCCATGATCTGGCAGAGCTCGGGCCAGTAGTCGACCTCCTCGAACGGCATCTGCTCCACCGGGGCGCCCGTGATGATCAGGCCGACGCCGCCGGCGGCGCGGCGGACGAAATAGTCCACGGCGTCCGGCAGGTAGGCGCCATCCTCATCGTTGTGCGTGACGGTGCCCATGGCGGCCATGAAGTAGCGGTTTTTAATGCGCGTATTGCGGATCGAAAACGGTGTAAACAGCGGTTCGTATGCGGGGTTCATGTGGTTTCCTCCTTCTCTGGTTCGGGTTGTGTATCAAATTGCGCGGCGCACTCCGGTGACAGTTGTCCCCAGGCGACTGCCTCCTGTGCGAGCGCGCAGCGAAAGCGCGGATGCGCGATGCGGATCATGGCGCAGATGCGCGTCTCCAGCGGTTGATTGTGCAGATCGGCCGCGCCCCACTCTGTGACGATGTACATGACATCGCTGCGCGGCGTCGTGACGACTGCGCCGGACGGAAGATGCGCGCGAATGTTGGACGTGAGCGTCCCGTCGGGCGCTTCGTGCGTGGAATGCAGGCACAGAAAACTCCGTCCGCCGGCAGAACGCGCCGCGGCGCGGACAAAATCGAGCTGACCGCCGACGCCGGAATACTGCCGGCCGTCAATGGCCTCGGCGCAGACCTGCCCGGTCAGATCGGCCATCAGGCAGCCGTTGACCGAGATAAGCCCCGGCTGCTGCGCGGCACGGAACGGATCGTTGAGCACGTCCACCGGGATCATGCGGATGTGCGCGAGCGCAAAATCATCCAGATGCCCCGCCGCGTCGAGCACGACGGACGCCTCGA
>CAJMRD010000071.1 GCA_905215725.1 uncultured bacterium
TGCCAGCAGGTGGATTCCGCCGCCGAGGGCGCCGAGGTATTCGATCCGCATTCGGCCGCCGCGGCGGCACGCGTGGTGCATGAGGCGTGTGAGCGCATCGTGGCGCTGCTCGATGGGGCCGGCCTCGATGCGCCGACGTTGCCCGAGGTAGGCGAACAACTGCAGCTCGGCCGCGACACCATGACGCGTGCCCTGCGCGAGCTTTCGCTCAACCGCTCGATCGTTAAGGTCGAACGCGACGTTGCCCTGTCCACTACCGCCGAGGCCCATGCGCGCGAACTCGTCGCCGCCGCCATTGAGGCAGCCGGCGGCGCTGCCACCACGAGCGTGCTGCGCGAGGCCCTGGGCGTGTCGCGCAAACGTGCCATCAGCATCTTGGAGCACCTGGATGCCGTACGCTTCACAGTCCTCGACAAGGATGCCGGCGGCCTGAGGTCCCTACGCTAGATTGGCTGCTCGGTTTGGTAAAATACCGCCGCACTTGGGAACGGATGGGCTCCGGTGGGCTCCGCGGTCCTCAAAACCGTTGCGAGGCGTGCAAAACGTCTTGGATGTGTTCGATTCACATACGTTCCCGCCATACGCTACCAGCGCTTTTGTGCTCGCGGTCTTGCTGCGTGCCGCAAAGGCGCTGTTTTGTTTTTGCACGAGTTTTTCGTAGCGCCGCTATTTCGGCGGCTGCAGTTAGCATCGTGCACCGGGTTTCGAGCATGCCGATGGAGGTGTTTTGCCGTATGACTACCGTAAGACGTGCCGATCTTTCTTGTGTAGTCCAGGCGGGCGGGCTGTCCTCGCGCATGGGCTGCGATAAGGCGCGCATGACGTTTTGCGGCGAGCCGCTCATCGAGCGCGTGCTGGGTCGGCTGGCGCCAGTTGCCGGCGAGTTGGTCGTGACGACTTCGCGTCCCAGCGAGCTTGCCTATCTTGAAGAGCGCGCGTTTGGCGGCCTAGTGCCTCGAATAGTGCCGGACCTTGAGGGGTCGGCGGGCGCCATGCGCGGCATCGCGAGTTCGTTGGCTGCGGCCCGATTGCCGTTCGTGGCGATCGTCGCCTGTGATATGCCGTTTGTCTCGCCGGAACTCATCGGCGCGCTTGCCGATCGTGTTGAGGCCGAGGCGCTCGACGTGTGCGTGCCGTGCGAGGAGCGGGGGATTGAGCCGCTTTGCGCCGTCTGGCGCCGTGACGCGTGTGCGCCGGTTGCCCATGAGCTGCTCGTCTGCGACCGCCAGCGCATTCGCTGCCTGATCAATCGCGTTCAGGCTGGTTATATGGATGAACCGCAGATTGTCGCGGTCGCAGGCTCGACGCTCTGCTTCGAGAACGTCAATACGCCCGAGGAGTTTGCGGCGGCCGAGTTGCTCGCCTAGACGATTGGAGTTGCCATGTCTCACGATATTTGTCCCGACACGGGAGAGCCTTGCACTTGCGATGGTTCCGAGCCCTGTACCTGCGGCTGCGGTGGCTGTGGGCATACTGCGGAAGAGGAAGCGGCCGCCGCGGCGTATCGTGAGGCACACCGCGAAGGCCCGTTCGGTGATGCCCTCGACCACGAACGCAAGATCATCGTTTCGTTCGATAGCACCTTCGATGTGATGGAATGTGAACAGCTGTGCCTTGCCGCCGGCGTGCCCGGGCGCATTATGCCTTTGCCCGGCTCCATTACCGCAGGTTGCGGGCTGTGCTGGGCCATGCCGTTCTCGGGCGATGCGCTCGCTGCCTTCCGCGCTGCCACCGAGGTCAGCATAACCCCCGCCGACTACCATCAACTCGTCCTCTAACCACCACACCACCACATTGGGGACAGGCACCTTTGTTGTGGTTTGGAACACGTGGACGAAACAGGTTTGAAACACAGGTTTTGCACGTCAGGCACTCAAAAACGCTTCTACCTGCATCGTAATCAAAACGAAACATCTGCTCGTCGGCTTATGCGAAACTTTGCTGCAACAGTGCGATATTATCCATACTCGATAAAGCTCGCGGCGCATGGGGCGCCTCGAACGACACTTTTCTTTTCCATCAATTGGAGGAAGCATGAGCTACACGCAGAAAGTTCTCGACGAGCTCAAGGCCCGCTATCCCGAGCAGCCTGAGTTCATCCAGGCCGCGACCGAGATCCTCGGTACCATCCAGCCGGCGCTCGACGCCCATCCCGAGTACGAGGAGGCCGCCCTGCTTGAGCGCCTCGTCGAGCCCGAGCGCATCGTTATGTTCCGTGTCCCCTGGGTCGACGACCAGGGCAAGGTCCAGGTCAACCGCGGTTACCGCGTCGAGTTCAACTCTGCCATTGGACCCTACAAGGGCGGCCTGCGCTTTAACCCGACGGTCACCCTGGGTATGCTCAAGTTCCTGGGCCTGGAGCAAATCCTCAAGAACAGCCTGACCACCCTTCCCATGGGCGGCGGCAAGGGCGGCTCCGACTTTGACCCCAAGGGCAAGTCCAACAACGAGATCATGCACTTCTGCCAGTCCTTCATGACCGAGCTCTATCGCCACATCGGCCCCAACACCGACGTTCCCGCCGGCGACCTGGGCGTTGGCGGCCGCGAGGTTGCCTACCTGTTCGGTCAGTACAAGCGCCTGACCAACGAGTGGACCGGCGTTCTTACCGGCAAGGGCCTCTCCTTTGGCGGCTCGCTCGCCCGTACCGAGGCCACCGGTTACGGTCTGGCCTACTTTGTGGACGAGTACCTCAAGAGCCGCGGCGACTCCTTCGAGGGCAAGAACGTCGTCGTTCACGGCTCCGGCAACGTCGCTATCTACGCGGTCCAGAAGGTCACTCAGCTCGGCGGCAAGGTGCTCGCCTGCTCCGATACCCACGGCTGGGTCGAGGATCCCGACGGCATCGACTACACCGTGCTCGAGCACATCTACAACAAGAAGCGCTCTGGCCACGACAAGGGCGTTACGCTCGCTATGTACGTTGACGAGAAGCCTAACGCCGTGTGGCACGAGGGCGACGGCCGCGGCGTGTGGCAGCTTCCCTGCGATATCGCGCTGCCCTGCGCTCGCGAGAACACGCTGCTGCTTGAGGATGCCCAGGCGCTCGTCGCCAACGGCTGCAAGGTGGTCGGCGAGGGCGCGAACATGCCCACGACCATCGAGGCCACGACCTACTTCCAGGAGAACGGCGTCGCCTTTATGCCCGGTAAGGCTGCCAACGCCGGCGGCGTGCTCGTGTCCGGCCTGGAGATGAGCCAGAACGCCGAGCACCTGTCCTGGACCTTCGAGGAGGTCGACGGCAAGCTCGAGCAGCTCATGCGCGGCATGTTCCACAACGTGGACGACACCGCCAAGGAGTACGGCCAGGAGGGCAACTTTGTCATGGGCGCCAACATCGCCGGCTTCCTGAAGGTCGCCGACGCTATGCTCGCCCAGGGCGTCTGCTAAATCTTCGCTCGATATAGCATGTGATGAGGCTCCCAGCCATTCCGGCTGGGAGCCTTTTCTATCCCGGAGGACTCCTCATAACTTGCGGTGATATACGGACTGTTTAGCGTCCCAGAACGGCTAATCAGTCCGTATATCACCGCAAGTTATGGATGGGTGGGTGGATTTTGTCCTAAAACGGTGTGTGGCCCCTCGTTTGGTACACTTAAAAGTACTGGACAAGTGAAGAGATGGGGGAGAACGTGCTCAAGTTCGGTACCTACGTCCGTGTTGGAAACGCGGCCGAAGCCTATGAGCTCTTACAGAAGAACCGCAACAACAAGATTGTGGGCGGCGGCATCTGGATGCGCCTGGGTTCGCGTCGCGTGGCGACGGCGATTGACCTTTCGGCCTGCGGACTCGATCAGATCGAGGAGACCGAGACCGAGTTTCGCATCGGCGCCATGTGCACCCTGCGCCAGCTCGAGCGCCATGTCGAGCTCAACGCGCTTGTCAACAACGTCTTTGAGTTCGCCGTCCACGATATCGTGGGCGTGCAGCTGCGCAATACCGCCACGGTGGGCGGCAGCATCTACGGCCGCTTTGGCTTCTCGGACGTTCTCTCCGCCTTCCTCGCGCTCGATTCCTATGTTGAGCTGACGGGCGCCGGCCGCGTGCCGCTCGCGGAGTTCGTTGACATGGGCTACGTGCGCGACGTTATTGAGCATGTCGTGGTCGTTAAGCACGATTACCGCGCAAGCTATGAGGCCGTGCGCAAGGCCGCGACCGACTTCCCCTCCTTAAACGTCACCGCCGCCTGGTGGAACAACAGCTGGCATGTCACCGTGGGTGCCCGTCCGCTGCGCGCAACCCTGCTGCAGGGCGAGGCGTGCGGCCTTACCAACGAGCATCCTTCCGAGGACGAGCTTCGCGCCCTGGCCGCATCCGTGCGCTCGCTGGGCTACGGCACCAACCTGTGGGGCTCGGCCGACTACCGCCGCCGCATCTCGGCCCCGCTCGCCATCCAGGCCGTGCGCCGCGCCGCCGGCATCGAGCTTTCGGCCGCGCTTGCCCGCGAGCTCGAGACCGTGCAGATTCCTAAGTTCGCCACGGACGAGTATTCCTGCCGCCGCGTGCCCGGCGTCGATTCTAGCGAGGTGCGCTAATGGCTGCCAAACTCATCGATCTTTCCTTTACGCTCAACGGCCGCAAGGTCAAGGTTCAGATTGCCCCCGACACCATGCTCTTTGCGCTGCTGCGCGAGCAGGGCTGCGCGTCGGTGCGCTGCGCCTGCGAGACCACCAACTGCGGTCTGTGCACGGTGTGGCTCGACGGCGACCCGGTGCTGAGCTGCTCGGTTCCCGCCGCTCGCGTCGCGGGCCGCTCCATCACCACGCTCGAGGGCCTTAAGGCCGAGTCCGAGGCGCTCGCCCGTGCGATGGCTGCCGAAGGCGCCGAGCAGTGCGGTTTTTGCGCCCCCGGTCTTATCATGAACGTGCTGGCGCTTGCCCGCGCCGCCAAGGAGGACCCGAGCCTCGTCGCCACGCGCGAGGAGCTCTCGCGCCAGCTCGCCGGCAACCTCTGCCGTTGCAGTGGCTACGAAAGCCAGCTGCGCGCCATTGTGCGCTTCCTCAACGAGTCCGGCGTACAGGTTGGCTTTGAGATGCCCGAGCTGCCCGTCAACGAGACGAGCTCCGACGGTGTCGCGTACAAGCAGATCACCAAGAAGCAGCCCAAGAAGGACTCGAAGGCCCTGCTCGAGGGTCGTCCCGTCTACACGGGCGACATGGTGCCCGCCGGCGCCCTGATCGTCAAACTCAAGCGCAGCCCCTATGCCCGCGCCAAGATCCGCTCCATCGATACGTCGCGCGCGCTGAAGGTGCCCGGCGTCGTGGGCGTCTACACCTACGAGGACGTGCCCAAGCGCCGCTTTACCATCGCCGGCCAGAGCTATCCGCAGCCGAGTCCCTACGACCGCCTGATTCTCGAGAACCTCGTCCGTTACCAAAACGAGGAGGTGGCGATCGTCGCCGCCGAGACTGAGGAGGCTGCCGACAAGGCGCTCAAACTCATTAAGGTCGACTATGAGGTGCTTGAGCCGCTGCTCGACTTTACCAAGGCACTCGATAACGACATCGTGGTTCACCCCGAGGGCGACGTGACCTTTATGTTCCCGCAGGGCGGCGACGTTGCTCGCAACCTGGTGTGCAGCGGTACCAGCGATTTTGGCAACCTGGACGAGGCCTTCGCCCAGAGCGACATTGTCTTTACCCGCACTTACACCAGCCAGGCCACGCAGACCGCACCCATGGAGACCTTTCGCGCCTTCGCGACGACCGACGCGTTCGGGCGTATTTCGGTGACCACCTCTACGCAGGTGCCCTTCCACGTGCGCCGCATGGTCGCGCAGTCGCTCGACATTCCGCAGTCGCAGGTGCAGGTCATTAAGCCGCGCATCGGCGGCGGCTTTGGCTCCAAGCAGACGGGCTGCTGCGAGATCTTCGTGGCATTCGTTACCCAGCAGACCGGCCGTCCGAGCTACTGCTGCTACACCCGCGAGGAGACCATCACCGCGGGCAACTCGCGCCACCAGATGCAGATGACCGTTAAGCTGGGCGCCATGAACGACGGCACCATCACGGCCATCGATCTGCACACGCTGTCCAACGCCGGCGCGTACGGCGAGCACGCTACCACGACGATCGGCCTTTCGGGCCACAAGAGCCTGCCCATCTACAACCATGTGAAGGCGAGCCGCTTTAGCTGGGATGCCGTCTACACCAACACCAACCGCGGCGGCGCGTATCGCGGCTACGGTGCAACCCAGGGCCAGTTTGCCGTGGAGAGTGCCGTCAACGAGCTCGCCGACATGCTGCACATGGACCCCGCCGACCTGCGCCTTAAGAACATCGTGCGCGAGGGCGAGGTCATGCCGCAGTACTACAACGAGAAGCTCAACGCCTGCGCGCTCGACCGCTGCCTGCTGCGCGCGATGGACATGATCGGCTGGCGCGACAGGCCGCTGGCCGTCGACCTGGGCGACCGCGTGCGAGCCCTGGGCTGCGCGCTCACCATGCAGGGCTCGGGCATCTCCAACGTGGATATCGCCGGCATCGACATGCGCCTGGAAGAGGACGGCTTTATTACGCTTTCGACCGGCGCCACCGATAACGGCATGGGCGTCGATACGATCCTGGCGCAGATTGCCGCCGAGGAGCTGGGCGTGGAGAGCTCGCTGATCGTGGTGCGCGGCGTGGACACCGATGTGTCGCCGTTCGATGCCGGCTCGTACGCGAGCTCGGGCACGTACGTGACGGGCCTGGCAGCCAAGAACGCCGCGACCGAGCTCCGTGAGAAGATTTGCGCCAAGGCTGCCCAGATGTGGGACGTTGACGCCGCCGACGTGGTCTTCGATGGCCAGTACGTGCGTCTGTCCGACGAGCGTGCCGCGCGCGAGCAGAACCGCTACCTCACGCTGCGCGACTTTGCCAACCTGTGCGTCAAGAACATCGCGGGCGGCGACGCGCTCACCTCGCATGCCTCTGCCTGCCTGCCCGTTTCGCCTCCGCCGTTTATGGCCGGCATTGCCGAGGTCGAGGTCGACAAGGCCACCGGCAAGGTGACCGTGGTGGACTATGCGGCGGCCGTTGACTGCGGCACCGTGATCAACGAGGCGCTCGCGCGCGTCCAGGCCGAGGGCGGCATTGCCCAGGGTATCGGTCACGCGCTCTACGAGATTGTCGAGCACGACGACCGCGGCCGCCTGCGCACCGGCAACTTTATGAGCTACAAGCTGCCCACGCGCTTGGATATCGGCAGCATTCGCGTTGCCTTTGAGCCGAGCTACGAGCCGACGGGTCCGTTCGGCGCCAAGTCGATCGGCGAGGTCGTCATCAACACGCCGCTCGCCGCCGTTGCCTCGGCCGTGGCGCACGCCACCGGCCACCAGGTGCGCTCGCTGCCCATCACGCCCGAGAAGGCCCTGCTGGGGGAGTAGCGGGTCAGCGAACAAGTCGTAATTGGCGGGGCGGGGCAACTCGTCCCGCCTTTTGCACTCGTGGTGAGGTCGTGAGCCTGTAAAACGTGTGCGTGCGCTTGCCGTTCGTATCTGCTATCATTCCTAGTCTGTGCGCTCATGCGGGCGTGGCGGAATTGGTAGACGCGCCAGATTTAGGTTCTGGTGGGATTCCCGTGAAGGTTCGAGTCCTTTCGCCCGCACCAACGCACTTGCGTCGGTTCCCGCCGTCGCGACTCTTTGTTGCATAAAGGTACCAGCACCTCAGATAAGCTGGGCAGTATGAGGAGGAACGTGTTGAACATCACCGCTTCTGACGTCAAGGACGCCAAGCTCACCGCTACGGTCACCATCCCGGCCGCCGACGTCGACGCCGCGATCAAGAAGGCCTACAAGGACACCGCCAAGAAGTACCGCTTCCCGGGCTTCCGCGCCGGTAAGGCCCCCCGTCCGGTCATCGACTCCGCTCTTGGCGCCGAGGCTACCCTCGCTCAGGCCACCAACGACCTGATCGCCGCCAACGAGCCCGCCGTCCTCAACGAGCTGGACATCGTCCCCACAAAGAATGGTGACTACAAGGACCTCGACCTCGCCAAGGATCACGAGGACTACACCTACACCGTCGAGTTCTCCCTGCGTCCCGCCGCTGAGCTCTCCTCCTTCGACGCTGTCGAGATTGAGATGCCCCCTGCGGAGGTCACCGAGTCCGAGATCAACAACCAGGTCGAGATGCTCCTCAACTACCGTGCCACCTTCGAGGACGTCGAGGGTCGCGCCGTCGAGGCCGAGGACTACGTCACCGTCGACCTCAAGGCCGTCGAGAACGCCGACAACTTTGCCGCCGAGGGCCGCATGCTCATCGCCGGTAGCGACAGCAACCCCAAGGAGTTCAACGAGGCCCTGATCGGTGCTAACGTTGACGACGTCAAGACCGTCACCTGGACCGACGAGGCCGAGGAGGGCGAGGAGGCCGAGACCCACACCGTCGAGGTCACCGTCAAGGGCATCAAGGTCCGCAACACCCCCGAGCTCACCGACGAGCTCGTCAAGTCCGACTTTGGCTTCGACAGCATCGAGGCCATGCGCGACGCCATCAAGATCGAGATCGAGCAGGACAAGGCTTCCCGCCTCCCGGCCGAGAAGGAGAACCGTTGCGTCTCTGCTCTCGCCGAGCGCCTGCAGCTCGAGGAGATGGACGCCGACTACGAGCAGTCCGTCTTTGAGGAGCTTGGCCAGAACTTCCTGTCCAACCTCGCTGCCCGCGGCATGACGCTGGACACCTGGCTGCCCGCTTCCGGCCTGACCATGGAGCAGTTCATCGGCGACCTGCACAAGCAGGCCAACGACGTCGCCCGTGAGTCCCTGGCTCTGGACGCCCTCGCCCGTGAGCTCAAGATTGAGGTTACCGAGGACGACATCAACGCCGAGTTCGAGAAGGCCGGCGTCAAGGACGTCGAGGCATCCAAGGCTGAGTTCATCGCCGATGGCCGCATGCCTGCCGTCCGCGAGTCCATCCGTCGCTCCAAGGCCGTCGACCACCTGGTCGAGAACGCCAAGGTGACCGAGGTCGACGAGACCGCCAAGGACGCCGAGTAATTCTCGCCACCTTGCCCGCGAGCGCATGTGTGCGCCCGTGATGGGGTAAAGTTATACACCGGTTATCCGGTTGCTTCGTACGGTGCCAGCCAATGCATAGCATGCGGGCACCGTACGTTTATATAGAACCAATTTGGTCCGCAAGAGAGAAATGGAGATGCGTATGATCGCTAAGTTCGATTCCGCCCTCGTGCCATACGTTATCGAGCAGACGCCGCGCGGCGAGCGCAGCTACGATATCTATTCGCGCCTGCTCAACGACCGCATCATCTTCTTGGGCGAGGAGATCAACTCCGTCAGCGCCAACCTGGTCGTTGCCCAGCTGCTGCATCTTGAGAGCCAGGATGCCGAGAAGGACATCTCGCTCTACATCAATTCGCCCGGCGGCGAGGTCTACTCCGGCCTGGCGATTCTGGACACCATGAACTTCATCAAGCCGCAGGTCTCCACCATCTGCGTCGGTATGGCCGCGTCCATGGCCGCCGTGCTGCTTTCGGCCGGCGCCAAGGGCAAGCGATTCTGCCTGCCGCACTCCAAGGTCATGATTCACCAGCCCAGTGGCGGTGCCCAGGGCCAGCAGACCGAGATCGAGATCGTGGCCGAGGAGATCAAGAAGACCCGTCGCGAGCTCAACCAGATCCTGTCCGACGCCTCTGGCCAGCCCATCGAGAAGGTTCAGGCCGACACCGAGCGCGACAACTACCTGACTGCTGCCGAGGCCCTCGACTACGGTCTGATCGACCGTATCGTCACCTCGCGCGATCTTGCCGCGAAGGAAGCCTAGGATGGCAGGAAACATGCAGGACAACTTGGACGAGAACGGCAACCCCATCCGCTGCTCCTTTTGCGGAAAAGAGCAGGGCCAGGTCCGTCGCCTCGTAAAGGGCCCGACCAACATCTTTATCTGCGACGAGTGCGTCGCTGCCTGCTCCGAGATTCTGGAGGAGTCGCTGGCTTCGGACTTTATGGACGCCGCCCGCAACGGCAAGCTGCCGGGCTTCCTCAACGACCACGGCCAGGCTGCCGGTCAGCCTGCTGTAGATCCTGAGACCGAGGGTTTTGAGCTGGAGGACGACGCCCGCCAGGTCATTACGCATGTGCCGACGCCGCACGAGATCTATGACGAGCTTTCGGCTTATGTCATGGGCCAGGAGGACGCCAAGCGCGCCATGTCGGTTGCCGTGTACAACCACTATCGCCGCGTGATCGAGGGCGGCGCTGCACTTTCGGCCTTCGACGAGGCTGATGGTATGGGCGGCCAGCTCGACGATGATATGGACGAGGTAGAGCTCGCCAAGTCCAACATTTTGCTGCTCGGTCCTACCGGTACCGGCAAGACCCTGCTCGCCCAGACGCTCGCGCGCATCCTAGAGGTGCCGTTTGCCATCGCCGACGCCACCGCACTCACCGAGGCCGGCTACGTTGGCGAGGACGTTGAGAACATCCTGCTCAAGCTCATCAACGCTGCCGATGGCGACATTGAGCGCGCGCAGGTTGGCATTATCTACGTGGACGAGATTGACAAGATCGCCCGCAAGGCCGAGAACCTCTCCATCACCCGCGACGTGTCCGGCGAGGGCGTCCAGCAGGCGCTCCTCAAGATCGTCGAGGGCTGCGAGGCGAGCGTGCCTCCCCAGGGCGGCCGCAAGCATCCCCAGCAGGAGCTCATCCCCATCGACACGAAGAACATCCTGTTCATTCTGG
>CAJMRD010000072.1 GCA_905215725.1 uncultured bacterium
CGGAGACGCGGGGACGGACGAAGTGGTTGTTCTCGTCCAGCGGCTCGTTGGCCTGGGCAACGATATATTCGTCCTCGACGTCGGCGGTCATGTACTCGACGGTGTCGGTGACCTTGCCGGTGGCCTTGTCGACCTTGCGGTACGGCGCTTCGATGAAGCCGTATTCATTGATCTTGGCGTAGGTGGCCAGGTAGTTGATCAGGCCGATGTTGGGGCCTTCGGGGGTCTCGATCGGGCACATGCGGCTGTAGTGCGAGTTGTGAACGTCGCGGACGGCCGTTGGCACGTTGGTGCGGCGGCTGGAGCCCGACTTGTGGCCGGCAAGACCGCCAGGGCCGAGTGCGGACAGACGGCGCTTGTGGGTCAGACCGGTCAGGGGGTTCGCCTGGTCCATGAACTGCGAGAGCTGCGAGGAACCGAAGAACTCCTTGATGGAGGCCACGATCGGGCGGATGTTGATGAGCGACTGCGGGGTGATCTCGTCGATGTCCTGGGAGCTCATGCGCTCACGGACGACGCGCTCCATACGGCTCATGCCGATACGGAACTGGTTGGCGACGAGCTCGCCAACGGTACGGATGCGGCGGTTGCCGAAGTGGTCGATGTCGTCGACCTTGAAGCCCTGCTCGCCGGCAGCGAGGGACAGCAGGTAGCGCAGCGTCGCGACGATATCCTCGTCGGTGAGCACCGTGACCTCTTCCTCGGTGGTGAGGTTGAGCTTCTTGTTGACCTTGTAACGACCGACGCGGGCCAGGTCGTAGCGCTGCGGGTTAAAGAGCAGACCCTCGAGCAGGCTGCGGGAAGCGTCCACGGTGGGAGGCTCGCCCGGGCGCAGACGACGGTAGATCTCGATGAGGGCGTCCTCGCGAGTGAGGGCGGTGTCGCGCTCCAGGGTGCGCTTGATCACATCGGAGTTGCCGAGCAGCTCGATGATGTCGTCGTTGGTGACGGCGATGCCAAGGGCGCGCAGGAACATCGTGGCGCTCTGCTTGCGCTTACGGTCGATCGAGACCATGAGCTGGTCGCGCTTGTCGACCTCAAACTCAAGCCAGGCACCGCGGGACGGAATGATCTGGGCCTTGTAGATCTGCTTGCCCGAATCCATCTCGGAGCTGTAGTACACGCCCGGGGAGCGGACGAGCTGCGAGACGACGATACGCTCAGTACCGTTGATGATGAAGGTGCCCTGATCGGTCATCATGGGGAAGTCGCCCATGAAGACGAGCTGCTCCTTGATCTCGCCGGTCTCCTTGTTGGTGAGACGGACGTCGGTCAGAAGCGGAGCCTGATAGGTCATATCCTTCTCGCGGCACTCCTCGACGGTGTGCGCGGGGTCGCCGAACTGATGCTCGCCGAAGGTAACCTCGAGAACATGGTTCTGGCTCTGGATGGGGCTGGATTCCTTGAACGCCTCACGAAGGCCCTCGTCCTTAAAACGCTCAAAGGATTCCCTTTGAACAGAGATAAGGTTGGGGAGCTCCATGGCCTCCGGGATTTTCCCGAAGCTGACGCGCTTGCGCTCAGTGGCAGTGTATGCGTAGGTCACCAGGTTTTTCCTCCTTCACGGAAATGCTCGGTGGGTTGGCGAGGCATAGCTTCGCCAGTTATCGCAACCTAATAGTTTATCAGGTACCGACCGTTGGGCAAGAAAAGCCTTGACGCAATTGAGTTTTTGGAGTAGCAAAGTTTTTCGACAGAAAAGGCGCAGGTAGATAGGTGTACATCGAACATCTGTTCATATATTTTCTGTGAACAGAGAGCCGGCAATCGCAGCTCTTATAAAAAACGGGCGCGAACCGAGGTCCGCGCCCGTAAATGTCGATGTCCGAAGGCTTACTTGCGCATCAATCCGCCGCGCTCGTCGATGGCGTCCCAGAAGGCATCGGCAAAGCGGGGATCGCTTGCAGCCATGAGGGCGTTGGTGGCCATCCAGCCAGAGGGAGTGCCGGTGTCGTAGCCCGACAGCGGGTCGATGACGACGGCATACATGGCCTCACGGTCGAGCGAACGGGCCATGGCGTCGGTGAGCTGGATCTCGCCGCCCTTGCCGGCCTGCTGATCTGCCAGCAGGTCCATGACCAGCGGGCTCAGCAGGTAGCGACCGACGATGTACAGGTTGGACGGAGCCGCCTCGGGAGCGGGCTTCTCGACCAGACCGCCGATACGCCAGACAGCGCCCGGCTCTGCATCGGCAACGTCCTCGGCGCCCTCGAGCGAACCGACGCGCTCGCCGGCGATAACGCCGTAGCGGCTGACTTCCTCGGGCGAGCAAGCAGCGACGGCGATAACCGAAGCTCCACCGTGCTCCTTGGAAACGGCGAGCATCTTGTCGCAGATGTCGCGATTAGGCACAACGTAGTCGCCCAGAAGAACCAGGAAGTTCTCCCCTGCCACGGCGTCGGCAGCAGAGCGGATAGCATGGCCGAGGCCCTTGGGCTCGTACTGATAACGGAAGTCGACCGGCATACCGCCAGCGTGGGCGACGGCATCGGCATAGGCGTTCTTGCCGCGCTCGCGCAGCAGGTTCTCGAGCGAGCGATCGGGCTGGAAGTAGTTCAGTAGCTCGGGCTTACCGGGAGATGTAACGATGATGGCGTCGTCGACTTCCTCGGGGTCGAGCGCCTCCTCGACGACGTACTGAATGACGGGCTTGTCGAGCACCGGCAGCATCTCTTTGGGCGTGCACTTGGTGCCAGGCAGAAAACGCGTGCCAAGACCGGCGGCGGGGATGATTGCCTTCATGTTATTCAAAGATCCTTTCGCAGGCGCAAAAGCGCCCCATGCGTGCGGCACACAGCCGCAGACCAAATTGCGATACCCAAGCATCTTACCGCTGGAACTATATGTCGCTACAAGGCAGAGGCAATTCTTCAGCAGGTCAACGCAAATTATTGCTCGAATGGTGCAATTTTATTGCCCAACGGCAGGGCACCCGATACGACGCAAATCACAGAATATGGCAGTTTGAGCAACCGATGCCGAGGGACCGAAAAACAAAAAAGACGGGGCTCGCAATGCGAACCCCGTCTTTAAAGAAATCTGGCGAGAAAGCCTGATTACTTGAGGGTGACAGCAGCGCCAGCAGCCTCGAGCTTCTCCTTGGCAGCCTCGGCGTCCTCCTTCTTGGCACCCTCGAGAACAGCCTTGGGAGCGCCCTCGACGACCTCCTTGGCCTCCTTCAGGCCAAGGTTGGTGAGCTCACGGACGGCCTTGATGACCTGGATCTTGTTGTCGCCGAAGCCCTCGAGCACGACGTCAAACTCGGTCTTCTCCTCGGCCTCAGCAGCGCCAGCAGCGGGAGCGGCGACAACAGCGGCAGGAGCAGCGGCGGAAACGCCGAAGGTGTCCTCGATAGCCTTGACGAGCTCGGAAGCCTCGAGAAGGGTCATTTCCTTAAGAGCATCGATGATCTCATCGGTGGTAAGCTTAGCCATTTCTAAGTCCTTTCGGTTTCCGTGCGAATGCACGGAGATCAGTTAAAACACGGCGCGAATGCGCCAGGGGTGCGGCGTTGCCGCCGCGGGTGAAAACAGCAACTAGGCTGCCTTCTGCTCGGAGACCTGCTGGATCGAACGAGCGAGACCAGAGGAAACGCCGTTGACGCAGACAGCGATGTCGCGAGCGAAACCGGAGATGAGACCGGCGATCTGGCCGAGAAGCTGATCCTTGGTGGGCAGCTCGGCGATAGCCTTAACATCATCAGCGGAAACGGCCTTGCCGTCGGAGATACCGCCCTTGATCTCAAGGACGCCCTTGGACTGAGCGGAGAAGTCCTTAAGGGCCTTAGCGGCCTCGACCGGCTCGGACTCGTAGAACACATAAGCGACGGGGCCGGCGAGGATCTCGTCGAGCTCGGGCTGCTCCTGGTTCTTGAGAGCGATCTTGACCAGGTTGTTCTTGTAGACCTTCATCTCGGCGCCGCACTCGCGAAGCTGATGACGCAGCTCCTGAGCCTGCTTAACCGTCAGACCGTTGTAGTTGACGACGAACAGACCGGCGTTCTCGGCGATACGGGACTCGATCTCTGCAACCTTGTCGATTTTGTACTGCTGGGGCATGAATTACACCTCCTCGAATTCTTTCCGGGCACGGTCCGCCACAAGGACGTGACGGGGGCATGTCCAAAAAGAAAGCCCCCGCGCTGCATGAGCGACGGGGGCGAGAAGACATATCTACTCGACCACCTCGGCTGGCGGGAAGTCCCATTAAGCTCGCGGGTAAGACCCGTTTGCGCCGGCTGTCTCTGGCAGCGGATTCGTGCGTGAACCGAAAGTATTATGGCGGGGACCCCGGCGTCGGTCAACGGAAAACCGGGCTGCACACAATTCCACCATCCGGCACGCGCCGCCGAAGGCCAGGCGCAAGGTTTTCGCTCGGTCAAGTCCTGGCTCGCACGAAGAGCACATTAAGTGCTCTTCGGCTCGTGCGGAACTCGCGATAAATCTCACAGGCCGCGCCCGGCCCTCTGTGGGCGAGTAGGCGGACGACAAACACATCTGTCCAATAATTCGTCTGAAACATAATGAAAAACCGTTTGATGTGAGTTAATATAAACAACGTCGTGAATCTGACTCCTGCCACATGCATGACAGGGGTTAAACACAAAAAGGAGTCAACTATGGTTTCTGAGAAGGCTACCCTCGTTAATCCTCAGGGTCTGCACATGCGTCCGGCTGGTCTGTTCGCCTCCACCATGGGCAAGTACGCCTGTGACGTGACGGTCGTCACCCCCGAGAAGGAGGTCAACGGCAAGTCCCCGATGGCCCTCATGGCTGCTGGTATCCCCTGCGGCACCGAGGTCGAGGTCAAGTGCGACGGCGCCGACGAGTCCGAGGCTCTGGCTGCTGCCATCGAGCTCATCAAGAGCGGTCTTGGCGAGTAGAACTCAAACGGGTCGCATGTTGAACAACTAAGTTCATATTTGGGGGCGCAGTGACCTGTTGTAAGGTAGCTGCGCTCTTTTGTCATGGATATGGCAAAACGCTTTATCACATGACACGGAGAGAGGAATGGGAATGTATCAGGGAGTCAACGCTTCCGAGGGCATCGGTATCGGCACCGTCATGGTCGCCGTCGATCCCGACTTGACGTTTGAGCCGCACGAGGTTGCTGATTCGGCAGCAGAGAAGGAGCGCTATCAGTCCGCTCTTTCGGTCTTCTGCGAGAAGACCCAGGCTCAGGCCGACCACATGAAGGAGACGGTGGGTGAGGCCGAGGCCGAGATCATGAGCGGACACATTGTCCTGGCTCAGGACCCGGGCATGACCGACGCCATCAACGCCGCCATTGACGGCGGTACCTGCGCCGAGCAGGCGCTCATGGACACCTCGACTATGTTCGAGAACATGTTCCTGTCTATGGACGACGAGATGTTCCGTCTGCGCGCGGCCGACATCGCCGACATCCGCACCGGTATTCTGGCCGAGCTGCTGGGCAAGGAGGTCGTCGACCTCTCCGTCCTGCCCGAGAACACCGTCGTTGTCGTGCACGACCTCACGCCGTCCATGACCGCCACGATCGATAAGGCCCACGTTGCCGGTATCGTCACCGAGACCGGTGGCCGCACGTCGCACTCCGCGATCATTGCGCGCGCCCTTGAGATTCCGGCTGTCCTTTCGGTTTCCAACAGCTGCACCGCGCTGCGCAACGGTATGACCGTTGTCGTCGACGGTGGCAAGGGTATCGTTGAGGCCGATCCCGACGAGGAGACGCTCGCTGCCTACACCGCCAAGGCCGAGGCCTTCGCTGCCGAGAAGGCAGCCCTCGAGGCCTTCCGTGGCAAGCCGTCCGTGACTGCCGATGGCATCAAGAAGATCATCGCCTGCAACATCGGTAACCCCGATGACGTGCCCAACGCGCTCGATCACGACGCCGAGGCCATCGGTCTGTTCCGCTCCGAGTTCCTGTTCATGGACTCCGGTGAGCTTCCTTCCGAGGAGGAGCAGTTCAACGCCTACCGTAAGGTCGCCAGCGCGCTCAAGGGTGCTCCGGTCATCATCCGCACGCTCGATGTGGGTGGCGACAAGGAGATTCCGTATCTGCACATGGTCAAGGAAGACAACCCCTTCATGGGATTCCGCGCCGTGCGTTACTGCCTGGCCAATCCCGACCAGTACAAGGTCCAGCTCCGCGCTCTGCTGCGCGCTAGCGCCTTCGGTGACGTCAAGATCATGATCCCGCTCGTCACCTGCGTCGAGGAGGTCTTGGCTGTCAAGGAGCTCGTCGAGCAGTGCAAGGCCGAGCTGACCGAAGAGGGTCGAAAGTTCAACGAGAACATCGAGGTCGGCATTATGGTCGAGACGCCCGCCGCTTCGCTGCTCGCAGACCGTCTTGCCGAGGTCGCCGACTTCTTCTCCATCGGCACCAACGACTTGATCGGCTACACCATGTGCGCCGACCGTGGCAACGACACCATCTCCAACCTGTACCAGGTGTACTATCCCGCCGTGCTCCGCTCGCTCAAGAACATCATCGAGAGCGGCGTGAAGGCCGGCATCATGGTCGGTATGTGCGGCGAGGCCGCTGCCGATCCGCTGCTCGAGCCGCTGCTGATCAGCTGGGGCCTGGAGGAGTTCTCGATGAGCGCTCCGTCGATCCTGCGCGCCCGCAAGACCATCAGCCAGTGGACCAAGGCCGAGTGCGACGAGCTCGCCGAGAAGGCGCTCGCCTGCAACACCGCCGCCGAGGTCAAGGCACTGCTCGAGTCCGCAGCTCGCTAATTTGGTATCAGAGGTAACCGCGTGGTTGGAATGGGCCGACCACGCGGCCCTCACATATACAGGGGGTACTGTAAATGTTCTACACGCTAACCGCTAACCCGGCTGTCGACATGACGGTTTCGAGCTCTCCGCTCGAGCCCGACGAGAACGTCCGCACCGGCTCGGCCAGCTACACGGCTAACGGCAAGGGCCTCGACGTGTCCTTCGCCTTTAAGAAGATGGGCGTCGACACCGTCGCGCTCGGCTTCTTCGCTGGCTTCACGGGCAAGTTCATCGTCGAGGAGGTCATGAACCTGGGTTGCCTCTGCCGCCCGGTCTGGACCGACGGTATCACGCGCATTAACACCTACGTCAACGATGGCCAGCACGAGTACGGCATCCTGAACCCGGGTGCTCCGATCACGCCGCAGCACCAGGAGGAGCTCTACAACATCCTGGACACCGCTGGCGATCTCGAGTGCCTGATCGTTTCCGGCTCCGTGCCTCCCAAAGCTACGCCTGACTTCCTGGCTAAGGTCATGGAGCACGCTCAGACCCGTGGCGCCGACGTCGTCCTGGACCTGTCCTCCGATAAGCTCAAGGAGCTCGCTCACAAGAAGCCGCTGCTCATCAAGCCGAACCATCACGAGATGAAGGCCATCTTTGGCGTGCCGGTTGACACCGACGACGAGGTCCGCGTTGCCATGAAGATGGCTCACGACGCCGGCGTTCAGAACGTGCTGCTCACCCGTGGTAGCCGCGGCGATGCTTACTTCTCCAACGGCGAGGACATCTGGTACGCCAAGCGTGAGTTCAACATCAAGCTGGTCTCTTCCGTCTGCGCCGGCGACTGCACCCTCGCTGCGTTCCTGCACAAGTGGTACAGGGATCGCGACAACGTCGAGGAGGCCATGAAGCTCGCTATGGCCACCGGCGCCAACGTTGCCGAGTCTGTCGGTATTGGCGACTTTGGTCACGTCGATGAGTACAGCAAGCGCGTTGCTGTCCGCAAGCTCGATCGTCAGTAATCGAAACGCGACATATTCGTGCGCATGCGGCGCCCCGGTTTCGGCCGGGGCGCCTTTTTTGTTCCGCCATGGGGGAGAGGTGTCCTGCCGTACTTCATCGCTTCCACACCGTTCACCGAGTTGTCCTAGCCTTTTACCGATGCGTGGAATATACTTTCATCAACACGTTGCTTCGTGAAAGGAACATTCATGATTTACACGCTCACTGCAAATCCCGCCATCGACTACAACATCGCCTGTGACGGCCTTGCTGCCAACACCGTCACGCGTACCCGCAACGCCGTCTACACGCCCAACGGCAAGGGCCTCAACGTCTCGTTTACGCTTGACCACTACGGTGTCGACACCACGATCTTGGGTTTCTTCGCCGGCTTCTCGGGTGAGTTTATCGTTAAGGGCGCCGAGGCCCTGGGCGTGCCCGTCAAGCCCGTGTGGACCGACGGCATCACGCGCGTCAACGTGTTCCTCAATGCCGGCCCCGACACCGAGTACAACATGGTCAACGCCGGTGCCGCCATCAACGAGGCCAACGAGCAGGAGATGTTTGAGCTCATCGATTCGCTCGATGACATGACCTGCCTGGTTATCAGCGGCTCGCTGCCTCCTAACACTTCCGAGGGCTTCCTGTCCGAGGTCCTGCGCCGCGTCAAGGCCAAGGGGGCCGAGTTCGTCCTCGACATCTCGAGCCATCAGCTGGCGGACCTCATTGCCATGGAGCCGCTTCTGATCAAGCCCAATGACGACGAGCTGCTTGACATCTTTGGCATTAAGGTGAGCGGTGGCGACGACGAGTCCGTCAAGGGCGCGATGGCCGAGCTGCACGCCAAGGGCGCCAAGAACGTGCTGCTGACCCTCGGTGGCGACGGCGCGTACTTCTCCAACGGCGAGCATATCTGGTTTGCCAACCGCACCTTCGACGTCAAGCTGCTGTCGACCGTCTGCGCCGGCGATTCCTCGCTGGCCGCCTTCCTGTCCGTGTGGCACGACGCTCCCGAGCGCGTCGAGGATGCCTTGCGTCTTTCGATGGCCACCGGCGCCAACGTGGTCGAGTGCCCCGGTCTGGGCGATTTTGCTAAGGTGGACGAATATAAGAAGCACATCGAGGTTCGCCAGGTCTGCTAGTTCCGGCACCTTGTCTGAATAGTTTGATTATTTCGCATCCGTCTTAGACTAGGACGGATGCGTTTTTGTTTATCGGACTTGCGTGTGCAGTGGAGGCTGTTTCTTGCTAGACTTCTTGCAGACGCAATCGATAGCCAATTTTATAGCCACAGGAGGCCACAGGTATGTGCAATGTTTCGCTCAACGGTACGCAACCGTCCGATGCGTCCCTGCGCGTCCTGCGCGCGCTTGAGACGGCTGGTCTTGAGGCTTGGTACGTGGGCGGTTGGGTGCGCGACGCCCTGATGGGGTGCCCCAGCCACGATGTTGATATGTGCTGTAGCGGCCTGTGGCAGGAGTCTAAATCGGCGCTCGAGGCCGCTGATATCGCGGTCGTGGAGTCGGGCATTAAATTTGGCGGAATCACGGCTATTTCCGATGGCGAGCGTATCGAGGTTACCACGTACCGCCTGGATGGCTTTTACACCGATGGGCGCCATCCTCAGAGTGTCGAGCGTGCCGCCTCGCTCGAGGACGATCTGGCCCGCCGCGACTTTACCGTCAACGCCATGGCCTGGCATCCCGAGCGCGGGCTTGTCGACCGCTACGACGGCCAGGGTGACTTGGAGCGCAAGCTGATTCGCGCTGTCGGCGATCCCAAGCGTCGCTTTAACGAGGACGCCCTGCGCATGCTGCGCGCGGTGCGCTTTGCCTGCCGCCTGGACTTTATGATTGAGCCCGAGACCAAGCGTGCGCTTGCCGAGTGCGCGCCGCTGCTCGATGCCGTGGCGCGCGAGCGTGTGGGTATTGAGCTCGAGGGCATTCTTTCGACCGGTCACGGGGGAGACGCCATGTTGCGCTACCCTGAGCTCATCTGCGCCGCTGTGCCCGAGTTGGCAGCGGGTCGCGGGTTTGATCAACGCAGTGTCTATCATGCTTTTAACGTCTACGAGCATATCGCCCGCGTGCTGACGGTGGCAGGGGAGCTGGCGCTGTGTGACGGCGTCGCGCCCTCATCGAGCCTTATGTGGGCGGCGTTTTTGCACGATGTGTCCAAGCCCGAGTGCTTTACGGTCGATCACGCCGGCAGCGGACACTTCTACGGTCATCCCGAGCTCGGCGCCAAGAAAGCACGCGTCATTATGGATCGCCTGGCTCTCTCGCACGACCTGGTGCGCGACGTGTGTCTGCTCATCAAATATCACGACAAACCGCTGCGTCCCGAGCGATCCTGCCTGCTTAATATGATGTGTGCGCTTTCTGGCGAGGGCGTCGACACGGCCCGTCTGATTGACGAGCTCATGGACCTTAAGCGCGCCGACACACTTGGCAAGGCCCCGTCGTGCTTCTATTACGTTGAGACGATTGAGGAGATGCGCGCGATGGCGCACGAGCTGCTGAGGGCGGGGGAGCCCTATACGCTCAAGATGCTCGCCATCAACGGCGGCGACCTGATCCGTGCTGGAGTCAAGCCCGGGCCGGAACTGGGGCAGCTTCTCAACTCCGCCCTCGACGCCGTGATCGAAGACAACATTCCCAATGATCGCGAAGCTCTTTTGGTCCATCTCAACTTGAATTAGCTACCTAGTTTACCTGCGTGTTCCATAACCTGCCGACAATTTTTCGGCAATTTGGAATTTCTTCTTGCGCTGACGTTTTTTGTCCCGTAATATGTTTCCTCGCAGCACGGCAGTGCAGATGTCATGTGGCCCGTTCGTCTAGCGGTTTAGGACGCCGCCCTCTCAAGGCGGAGATCACCAG
>CAJMRD010000073.1 GCA_905215725.1 uncultured bacterium
TACGACAACGAGAACTCCTACACCTCTCAGATGGTCCGCACCATCAAGTACTTCGAGAAGTTCGTTGCTTAATTTAGCTTTTAGCGAATAGCTCGTTGAGCGTCTAAAGAAGGGCGCGGCCTTATAGGGCTTACACCCTAGGGTCGCGTCCTTTTTATAAGAAATCGTCTGCCGTAATGGAAGGCAGACACGTACGAAAGGTAGAAGCAAACATGGCCTTTACCAAGAAGACCGTCCGCGACATCGATGTCGACGGCAAGCGCGTTCTCGTCCGCGTTGACTTCAACGTGCCTATCAAGGATGGCGTCGTTGGCGACACCACCCGTATCAAGGCTGCCCTGCCCACCATCAACTACCTCGTTGAGCACAACGCTCGCGTCATCCTCATGAGCCACCTCGGCCGTCCCGATGGCACCGGCTTCCAGCCCGAGCTGTCCCTCGAGCCCGTCGCCAAGAGGCTCGCCGAGCTCTCTGGTCTCGACGTTGCCTTTGTCGCCGACACTTACGGCGAGAAGGCTGCCGAGGCTGTCGCTGCCGTCGAGCCGGGCAAGGTCCTCGTTCTCGAGAACGTTCGTTTCGACAAGCGTGAGAAGAAGAACGATCCCGAGATCGCCAAGAAGCTCGCTTCCTATGGTGACGTCTTCGTTCTCGATGCCTTCGGCACCGCTCACCGCGCCCAGGGTTCAGTCGTGGGCCCCGCCGCTTACCTGCCTGCCGTCGCTGGCTTCCTGCTTGAGAAGGAGGTCGACACGCTGACCGGCATCTTCGCCGAGCCCGAGCGCCCCTTCGTCGCCATCGTCGGCGGTTCCAAGGTTTCCTCCAAGATCGGCGTTCTCGATCACCTCATCGACTCTGCTGACACCCTGATCATCGGTGGCGGCATGGCCTACACCTTCTTCCTGGCTCAGGGCCTTTCCGTCGGTCAGTCCCTCAAGGAAGAGGACTGGGTCGAGCGCGCCGGCGAGATGCTCAAGAAGGCCGAGGAGAAGGGCGTCAAGATCCTGCTCCCCATCGACAACCGCGTTGCCGATCACTTTGGCGAGGACGCTGTCCCCGAGGTTGTCGCTTCCGACGCTATCCCTGACGACCGCGAGGGCATGGACATCGGTCCTAAGACCGAGGAGCTCTACGCCGAGGCCGTCAAGGGCGCCAAGACTGTGTTCTGGAATGGCCCCATGGGCGTCTTCGAGTTCGACAACTTCGCTCACGGCACCCAGGCTATCGCCGAGGCTGTCGCCGAGGCCGACTGCACCTCGATCATCGGCGGTGGCGACTCTGTCGCGGCTGTCAACAAGTTCAACCTGGCCGACAAGATGAGCTGGATCTCCACCGGTGGTGGCGCTTCCATGGAGCTCGTCGAGGGTAAGGCCCTGCCCGGAGTGGAGGCGCTTCTCGATGCCTAATCGCACCCTTCTCATCGCTGGTAACTGGAAGATGAACAACGACGTCGCCGAGGCCGCCAAACTCGCCGACGAGCTGGCTCAGGCTCTGCCCGAGGTTCCGGCTGGCGTCGAGGTGCTCGTCTGCCCTCCGACCATCGACATCACCACGGTTCATGACCGCATTCAGGCTGCCCCCATCGCCCTCGGTGCACAGAACGTGTACTGGGAGGCCAAGGGTGCCTTCACCGGTGAGTCCTCTTGCGACATGCTCAAGTCCGCTGGCTGCACCTACTGCATCATTGGCCACTCCGAGCGTCGTGACTACTTCCACGAGACCGACGAGGACCAGAACAAGAAGGCCAAGGCTCTCGTTGCCGCCGGTCTTGTTCCCGTCTTCTGCTGCGGCGAGTCCCTCGAGGTCCGCGAGGCTGGCACCTATGTCGAGCACGTCGTGAACCAGGTCAAGGCTGGCCTTGCTGGTCTTGAGATCACCTGCCCCAAGCAGGTCGTCGTCGCCTACGAGCCCATCTGGGCCATTGGCACCGGCAAGACCGCTACCGCCGAGGACGCTCAGGAGGTCTGCGGCGCTATCCGTGAGACCCTCAAGGAGATGTTCGGCGAGGAGCTCGCCAACGGCATCCGCGTTCTCTATGGTGGCTCTGCCAAGCCCGGCAACATTGCCGAGCTCGTCGCCAAGCCCGACGTTGATGGCGCCCTCGTGGGCGGCGCTTCGCTCAAGGCTGCCGACTTCGCCTCTATGGTCGTCAAGGCAGGCGAGTAGGACATATGGCACAGCGTCATCTTCCCGCACTCCTGATCATTATGGACGGCTGCGGCCTGGCTCCGGCCGATGGCGAGAACGCCGTCGCCGCTGCCAAGACGCCCTTCCTTGATAGCCTGTACGAGAAGTACCCCCACACCACGCTCGGCGCTTCGGGCGAGGACGTGGGTCTTCCCGATGGCCAGATGGGCAACTCCGAGGTGGGTCACCTCAACATCGGTGCCGGCCGCATTGTGTTCCAGGAGCTTTCGCGCATCAACAACGCCATCAAGGACGGCTCCATCGCCAAGAACGAGGTCTTCGTCAAGGCTATGGACGACGTCAAGGCTGACGGCAAGACTCTCCACCTCATGGGCCTTATGAGCCCTGGCGGTGTTCATTCTCACATGAACCACGTCGAGGCTCTGGTCAAGATGGCTGCCGAGCACGGTGTCAAGACCGTTCGCGTCCACGCCTTCATGGATGGCCGCGACGTTGACCCGCAGTCCGGCGCTGGCTACATGAGTGAGTTCTGCGCCTTCCTGGCCAAGATCTCCGAGGAGACCGGTTGCGACGCTCGCGTTGCCACCGTCTCGGGCCGTTATTGGGCCATGGACCGCGATAATCGTTGGGAGCGCATCCAGCGCGCCTACGACGTCATGGTCAACGCGTCCGATGCTGATACCGACCCCGTTGCCGGTATTAAGGCCTACTACGAGAAGGATCCGCGCGGCGACGAGTTCGTCGAGCCCTTCGCTGCCCACAACGAGGGCATCCACGAGGGCGACGCGGCCATCTTCTTCAACTTCCGTCCCGACCGCGCTCGTCAGATGACCCGCGTGTTCACGGACAAGGAATTCGACGGCTTTGAGCGCGAGCAGATCAAGCTTTCGCACTTTGTGACGATGACCGAGTACGATCCGACGTTTGACGTCGAGGTCGCCTTCCCCAAGACGTTCCCCGAGAACGTCCTGGCCGACGTTATCGCTGCCAATGGCCTGAAGCAGCTGCACACCGCCGAGACCGAGAAGTACGCCCACGTGACGTTCTTCCTCAACGGCGGCATCGAGGAGCCCAAGGAGGGCGAGGAGCGCGTGCTCGTCGCTTCCCCCAAGGTCGCTACCTACGATCTGCAGCCTGAGATGAGCGCTCCCGAGGTGACCGAGAAGCTCGTCGCCGCCATCAACGAGGGTCGCGCTGATTTCTACATCGTGAACTTCGCGAACTGCGACATGGTTGGTCACACCGGTGTCTTCGACGCCGCCGTTAAGGCCGTTGAGGCTGTTGACGATGCCCTGTCCAAGGTTGTCCCGGCGATTCTCGCCAAGGGCGGCTTTGCGCTGATTACCGCCGACCACGGCAACGCCGATCACATGTTTGACGTTGCTTCCGACGGTTCCAAGCATCCGTTTACGGCTCACACCACCAACCGCGTGCCGTTCATCATCGTTGATGAGAAGGCCAAGCTCACTGGTATCGAGGACGGCCGTCTTTCCGATATCGCTCCGACCATGCTCACCATGGCTGGTATTGAGCCTTCCGCCGAGATGACGGGCCGCGTGCTCGCCACCGAGGTCTAGTAGAAAACAAATATCGTTTTCTAGTAAGGGGGTTGTCCACAACCGGACAACCCCCTTTTTGGTATTTCTGCCATTTCCGCCCCGTCCTTGAGTGGCAGGTAGGGAAGAGCGGGGGATTGTGGTACAGTACTGGAGTTTGAACTGTTCTATTAAGGAGCTTATCTATGGGTCCGTTCCAGATTCTTCTGTTTGTCGTTTGGGCTGTCTCTGCCGTGGCGCTGACGATTCTCGTCCTGATGCATTCCGGTAAGGGCACCGGCGTTTCGGATATGATCGCTAGCTCGCTGTATAACTCCAGCTCTGCCACGGGCGTCATGGAGCAGAACCTCGATCGCCTGACGGTAATTATGGCCGTTGTTTTTGCCGTGTGCGTCGTCCTGTGCATGTTCTTCTTCCCGCAGGGCATCGTCGGCTACTAAGCATCGGCGTATATACGTTTGCAATGGGTCTCGCAGGTGCGGGACCCTTTTTGTTTACATATTTGTAACAGAGTCAAAATATCCCCACATACTTCGCCCAACTAAAGAAATTCTCGACCGTTAACCGGAATTAGCCCCAAATCGTGCATAAAATGCGCTACTGTATTGCAAAACGTTGGTCCGTTGTGCATAACCAGCCATAGCAGCGGGCGGCGTTTTGATGGTTCGGATCGGATTGTCTCGACATATGTCCGACTGAACATTTCTTTGTCCTATCTCATAAGGAGGATGGCATGGCTGATTCTATGTTCCACCAGCCCGTTATGGGTCGTCGCGCCTTTGTCGGCGGCACCCTTGCTGCGAGCTCCATGGCTTTTCTTGCCGCATGCGGCAAGAAGGGCGGCGACGCTTCCGGTTCTGAGTCCGGTTCGACGCTGAACTTCTACATCAACAACCCGGTCTGCATCGACCCCTACAATGTCCAGGAGGACCAGGGCACTCAGGTCGAGTACCAGCTCTTTGACGCTCTGACCTCTTATGACGCCGAGAAGGGCGAGATCGTTCCGCTGGCTTGCGAGTCCTTTGAGGCCAACGACGACGCCACCGAGTTTACCTTCAAGATCAAGAAGGCCAAGTTCCACAACGGTGACGACGTTACCTCCAAGTCCTTCAAGCTCGGTTGGGAGCGTCTGGTCAACACCAAGTCGGCCATCGCTACCGAGTACGGCCCTTCCGAGGTCTCCTATCACCTTTCCATGGTCGAGGGCTATGACGACCTGCTTGCCGGTAACGCCACCGAGCTCAGCGGTGTTACTTGCCCCGACGATGAGACCCTCGTCGTCAAGCTGTCTTCCGCTTACGCCGACTTCCCCTTCGTCGCCTCTCACCCGGCTCTGGCCCCGGTTCCCGAGTGCGCCGAGTCCGATGCCAAGAGCTTCTACCTTGCACCGGTCGGTAACGGCCCGTTCATGATGGACGGCAAGTGGGAGGATGGTCAGGAGATCAACCTCAAGAAGTTCGACGATTACTATGGCGACAAGGCCAAGATCGATGGCATCCACTTCCAGGTCATCAAGGACATGGAGACTGCTTACAAGGAGTTCCAGGCCGGTAACCTCGACGTCTGCGACGTTCCCGTTGCTCAGATCGACGCCGCCAAGAAGGATCGCGGCGTGTCCAAGGACGGCTACACCATGGGCGACGGCGAGCGCATGCTGCTCGGCTCCGAGCCTTCCACCTACTACCTGACCTGCAACAACACGGCCGAGCCGTTCAACAACGCCGACCTGCGCAGGGGTATCTCCCTGGCCATCAACCGTGAGGCCATCTGCAAGACCATCTTCAAGGGTACCCGTACCCCCGCCGACGGCATTGTTCCTCCGGGCATCGATGGCTACAAGGAGGGCGCATGGGAGTTCTGCGCCTACGACGTCGACAAGGCTAACGAGTACCTCGACAAGGTTGCTCCCGCTGACGCCAACGGCGATCGTGGCATTAACGTGACCCTTTCCTACAACCAGGACGGTGGCCACAAGGAGATCATGGAGTCCATCATCGGCGACCTCGCCAAGGTTGGCGTTACCGCTACTTCCGATACCCCTGAGTGGTCTGCCCTGCTCGAGCAGTATCAGAACTTCAACTATCAGTTCGGTCGTCTGGGTTGGATTGCCGACTACCCGATCATGGACAACTTCCTGTATCCGCTGTTCCACTCCGACTCCCTCGGTGGCGACAACCGCTCTGGTTACAACAACCCCGAGTTCGACGCCAAGGTCGACGAGGCTCGTACCACGGTTGACGACGACGAGCGCGTCGCTAAGATGCAGGAGGCCGACGCAATGGTCGCTGCCGACTGCCCGGTCATCCCGGTGATGTTCTACACGCACACCATCGTCGGCTCCGATCGCATCAAGCACCTCTATGTCGATCCGCAGAAGCATGCCGAGCTGGGTACCGCTGAGCTCGCCTAAGAGTTTGCAGCTTCCGTGAGGGTCAAGTATTTACGTAGACCTCATGGGAAACATACAGTTCTCCCTAACCTGGGGTAAACTGGCTGATGGTAATTTTGGGATGCCGGTCTGGCGATCGGCATCCCATTTAGGTTAATCCCTAGATAGGGGAGTGGTATGGGTAAGTACATCGTTAAACGTGTGCTTCAGTTCATCCCGGTGTTTTTGGGCGTTACGCTGATTCTGTTCGCCCTCCAGAATATCGTGCCGGGAGATCCGATCAAGCTGATCGGTGGAGACAAGGCTCTGTCCCCCGAGGTGGAGCTTCAGCTTCGCGTCCGCTATCACCTGGTCCAGTCGGACGAGGATGGCAACGCGATCCTTGACGAGAACGGCGACCCCGTTCAAACGTCGCTCGTGGACCGTTACTTGTATTACATGAACGGCCTGCTTCATGGCGATCTGGGCAATTCGTATCAGCGCAAGCTGCCGGTTACGGAAATCTTTGCCCAGAAGTATCCGTATACGGTCAAACTTGCCGCGTGCGCCATCGTGCTCGAGGCAATCATGGGTATCGGTGCGGGTATCATTTCGGCGGTTAAGCGTTATTCCTTCTGGGATATTTTGGTAACGCTCACCACTTCGATCCTCGTTGCCGTCCCGGCTTTCTGGCTCGGTATGTTGCTGCAACTGTTCTTTGGCGTCATTCTCAAGGACGCCACGGGCGGTGCATTCTCCATGCCGATCTCGGGTGCCGGCGGTGCCAGCTCTCAGTATCAGGATTGGATGCACTATGTGCTTCCGACCATTACGCTGGCTTCGGTTTCGACCGCTTATGCTGCCCGCATTATGCGCTCGCAGCTGCTTGACGTCATGAACCAGGATTACATTCGTACGGCAAAAGCCAAGGGTCTCTCCAATCGCGCGATCATCATCAAGCATGCGCTTAAGAATGCACTCATCCCCGTCGTTACCTATATTGGTGTCGACTTTGGCGGCATGCTTTCGGGCGCCATCCTGACCGAGACGGTCTTCAACTGGCCCGGTATCGGCTATGAGGTCTATCGCGCCATTAGCATGCGTGACTGGCCCATCGTTATGGGCGGCGTTACGCTCATCGTCGTCGTCGTCATGGTGATCAACCTGCTCGTCGACATTAGCTATGCATTCCTCGACCCGCGCATCCGCCTTGGCGGTCCGTCGGATAAGGCCTAAGGGAGGTACGTCTCATGCAGGAAACTGATTCTCAGTCTCAGGAGCAGGCTACCGCCACCAAGGCCGCATCTGCTCCCGCCAAGTCCCGCACGCTGTGGGGCGACGCTTTTAAGCGTCTTCGTAAGAACAAGCTCGCCGTTATCGGTGTCTGCTGGATCATCATCGTCGTTGTGGTTGCCCTGACCGCAGATCTGTGGGCTAAGCCCTGGCTCGGTTCGCCGACGGCTTCCGACTCAACCACCATGGCCCAGACGTCGCTGATGGCTCCGTGTGCAGAGCACCCGTTTGGCACCGACGCCCTTGGTCGTGACATTCTCGTCCGCGTTATCTACGGTGCACGTGTTTCGCTTTCCGTCGGTATTATGGCCACTGCGATCTCCACGGTGATTGGTCTGGTCATGGGTGCCCTAGCCGGTTTCTACGGCGGCATCTGGGATACGATCATCATGCGCTGCGCGGATATCTTCCTGGCATTCCCGTACGTGCTTTTCGTTGTCGCCATGATCGCCGTTATCGGCCGTGGTCTTCAGAACGTCTTTTTTGCCATCGGCATTCTCGGCTGGCCTTCGATTGCGCGCGTCTTCCGCTCTGCAATCTTGACGGTCAAGGAAAACGATTATGTTGACGCTGCGCGCGCGATGGGTGCATCTGATGCTCGTATCGTCGTGCGTCACATCTTCCCGAACTCCGTCGCCTCCATCGTGGTCTACGCGACCATGAACATTGGTGGCGCCATTCTGACCGAGTCCGCTCTGTCCTTCCTCGGCATGGGCGTTATTCCGCCTACGCCTTCGTGGGGCTCCATGATTCAGGACGGTCAGCAGTATCTTCTGACTGCCCCCTGGATGATGATCATGCCCGGTCTGGCAATTCTCTCGACGGTGCTCGCCTTCACCCTGCTGGGTGACGGTCTGCGCGACGCCCTCGACGTCAAGATGAAGGACGCATAAGGATGAAGAAGAACAAGAACTATGTGGACCTGAAGGACCAGCCGGTTCCCGAGGGCCAGCATCTGCTCGAGGTCGATGACCTTAAGATGTATTTCCACACCGAGGATGGCGTTGTTCGCGCTGTCGACGGTGTCTCCTACACGCTCGATCGCGGCGAGACCCTGGGCGTCGTCGGTGAGTCCGGCTCCGGTAAGTCCGTGACCGCCATGACCATCATGGGTCTTATCTCGATGCCTCCGGGAAAGATCGAGGGCGGCGACGTTCGCTATCGCGGTCGTTCTATCCTCGAGATGACCGAGGAAGAGATGCAGCACATTCGCGGTAACGACATCGCGATGATCTTCCAGGATCCTATGACCTCCTTGAACCCGGTCTATAAGATCGGCAAGCAGGTGGGCGAGGGTCTTCGTCTGCACCGCGGCTACTCCAAGCAGGAGGCGCTCAAGCGTGCCACCGAGCTTTTGGACCTCGTTGGTATTCCCGAGCCCGAGAAGCGCGTCAATGAGTATCCGCACCAGTTCTCTGGCGGTATGCGTCAGCGCGTCATGATTGCCATGGCTCTTGCCTGCGATCCCGATATTTTGATTGCCGACGAGCCCACGACTGCCCTGGACGTTACCATTCAGGCTCAGATTATTGAGCTTATGCAGGAAATGCAGGAGAAGAACGGCAACGCCATCATCATGATCACCCATGACCTGGGCGTTGTCGCTGATATGGCCGACAAGATCATGGTTATGTACGCCGGCCGTCCCGTCGAGTTCGGTACTGCTGAGGAAATCTTCTACGAGAGCCGCCACCCCTACACCTGGGGCCTTATCCGCTCCATCCCGGAGCAGGCCATCGATGAGAAGAAGCCGCTTACGCCAATTCACGGCAACCCGCCTTCGCTCATGAACCTGCCCGAGGGCTGCGTGTTCTCGCCTCGTTGCCCCTATGCGACGGATAAGTGCCGCAAGCAGCGCCCCGAGCGTTTTGTTACCGAGTCTGGTCACTATTCTGCGTGCCACTACGCTGGCGACCCCGAGTTCCTCAAGAACGCTCCTGTGACGTCCCGTACGCGCAAGGATTCCAAGAAGGGAGGCGAGGCGTAATGGCAGATACCAACGAGCGTACTCCGCTGCTGAAGGTCGAGCACCTCTCTAAGGAGTTCCCCGCTGAGTCCGGCATGTTCGCCAAGCGCTTCTCCAAGCGTGTCGTCTCTGCTGTAAATGACATCTCTTTTGAGATTTATCCTGGCGAGACCTTCGGTCTGGTTGGCGAGTCTGGTTGCGGTAAGTCCACCACGGGCCGCACCATCATGCGCCTGACCAAGCCGACGGCAGGCAAAGTGTTCTTCCAGGGCAAAGACGTTGCCGAGATGAGCAAGCACGAGATCAAGGATATGCGTCGCGAGATGCAGTTCATCTTCCAGGACCCCTATGCTTCGCTGAATCCTCGTATGACCATCGGCGAGATTGTCTCTGAGCCCATGACCATTCATGGCGTGGGCACCAAGGAAGAGCGTATCGAGCGTGTCCGCGAGCTGCTGGACGTCGTCGGTCTGAATCCCGAGCACATCAACCGCTATCCGCACGAGTTCTCGGGCGGCCAGCGCCAGCGTGTCGGCATTGCCCGCGCATTTGCGCTGAAGCCCAAGCTGATTATCTGCGACGAGCCGGTTTCCGCTCTGGATGTTTCCATCCAAGCACAGGTCCTGAACCTGCTTAAGGAACTTCAGGACAAGTTCGGTACGGCTTATCTCTTCATTGCTCACGACCTCTCTGTCGTGCAGCACATCTCCGACCGTGTTGCCGTTATGTACCTGGGCAAGATGGTCGAGGTTTCGGACTGGAAGACGCTCTACAGTGAGCCTCACCATCCGTACACGCAGTCGCTGCTGTCTGCTGTGCCGGTGCCCGATCCTGACATCCAGAAGACTCGTAAGCGCATCATCCTCGCCGGCGATCCGCCGTCACCGCTGGATCCGCCGACCGGTTGCCGTTTCCACACGCGCTGCCCGATCGCTCAGGGCATCTGCTCCGAGAAGCTGCCTGAGTTTAAGGAAGTCGCTCCGGGCCACTGCTGTGCCTGCCACTTCGCGGAGCCGTTCCCGATCAAGGAATCGCACATCGACCTGTAGTCGGTTGTTTGTCCGGGCCCGCCCTGGTGTTACTTTTCAGAACGTCCTCGGACATGCAAGAAACCCCCGCTGCGCACTTCGTGCGGCGGGGGTTTCTTGCGTCCTGCGGGATGTTCTGAAAAGC
>CAJMRD010000074.1 GCA_905215725.1 uncultured bacterium
GAGCGCACCTGCGGCTGCGGCGGCCATGGCCACCTGGAGCAGTATTCCAGCGCCACCGGTGTGGTGAGCAACTACCTTGCCGAGTGCAAGAAGGCTGGCGTCGAGCCCATCGAGCTCACCGGCCCCTCCGATTCCAAGGACGTGTTCCAGGCTTGTCGCGAGGGCGACAAGCTCGCGCTGGCCGCGGCCGATACCATGGCCGACTATCTCGGCCGCGCACTGGCGCTTATTGCCAACGTGGTTGATCCCGAGATGTTCCTCATCGGCGGCGGCGCCTCCGCCTCGGCCGATGTCTACCTCGACAAGGTTCGCGAGCACTTTAAGCAGTACGCGCTTTCCGCCTCGCGCGAGACGCCCATTAAGGTCGCTTCGCTCGGAAACGACGCCGGCATCATCGGTGCCGCCTACGTAGCCCTGCGCGCTGCCGGTAAATAGCTGGTGCAAGGGGGACAGGTTACATTGCACCAACATGGTGCAAAAGGGACAGCCTTGGCCCCCGTGCCTGCGCCCCAAAATATGCCGTGGCCCTTCCGTCTGCGAAGGCTCGGCATCGGCGTGCTACCATAGCTACGTCCAAGTACACATATCAAGTGGAGGATATCCATGGCAAACGTTCTTGTCTTTGGTCACCAGAACCCCGATAACGACGCCATCATGAGCGCCGTCGTCCTGTCTCAGCTGCTCAACCAGGTTGAGTATGCCGGCAACACCTACGAGGCCTGCGCCCTTGGTCAGCTTCCGGCCGAGTCCGCCAAGCTGCTCGCCGACGCCGGCATTGCCGAGCCCCGCGTGATCGAGTCCGTCGAGGCCGGTCAGCTCGTCGTCCTCACCGACCACAACGAGTCTGCCCAGTCCGTCGCCGGTCTTAAGGACGCCACGGTCTTTGGCGTCGTCGACCACCACCGCATCGGCGACTTCGAGACCGCCGGCCCGCTGCACTACATCTGCCTGCCCTGGGGCTCCAGCTGCACCATCGTCACCAAGCTCGCCGGCGTGCTCGGCGTTGAGCTTTCCGACGTTCAGGCCAAGCTGCTGCTCTCGGCCATGATGACCGACACGCTCATGCTCAAGAGCCCCACTACCACCGATGTCGACCGCGCCGTCGCCGCCAAGCTCGGCGAGCAGGTGGGCGTCGACCCGGTCAAGTTTGGCATGGAGGTCTTCCTCACCCGCCCGTCCGGCTCCTTCACCGCAGCCGAGATGGTCGGCAACGACATCAAGATGTTCGAGCCTGCCGGCAAGAAGCTGCTCATCGGCCAGTACGAGACTGTCGACAAGACTCGCGCACTCGGCATGATCGACGAGATTCGCGAGGCCATGCGCGCCTACGCCGCCGAGAAGGGTGCCGACGGCATCGTCCTGTGCATCACTGACATCATGGAGGAGGGCTCGCAGGTCCTGCTCGAGGGCGAGACCGAGGCTGCTCAGAAGGGCCTGGGCATTGCCGACGAGCACGACGGCGTCTGGATGCCGGGCGTCCTCTCCCGTAAGAAGCAGGTCGCTGCCCCCATCATGGCCGCCTGCTAGGTTTAGTTGACCAAACGCCACGACCGGATCGCGGAAGCCCCGCGCTCCGGTCGTTTTTTGTGCACGGCGCCGCGTCGTCTCTTGGATAGGCGCGCCCGTGCCGTTGAGCAAATAATGTTCAACCTGTGGTTCCGCTTTTCGGCCACGCCTGCGTGCCTGTCGTGCAGGGTAGGCTAGATGCAAGCGTAATACGTTAGAGCGCGGCACCGCCACTTGGGCGGGCCGTGCTTTTTTAAGACGGGAGCTTTCCCGTGAAAGGAGCCGCCCATGGCAGCACCCGAGCAGCTGTTTAACGTTCGTGAGCGCAAGCGTTTTGAGCGCCATGACATTTGGGAGCGCATCACCGAGAACGGCACGATTTCCGCCGCCGTCATGGTCTTCGCCGCCATCGCCGCCGTCATTTGCGCCAACACCGATGCCTACGAGGCCATCCATCACTTTTTGGAGACCCCGCTGTATGTGGGTCTGGGCAACCTTACGGCCGGTCTCACCGTTGAGCTTTTCGTCAACGACTTCCTCATGGCGATTTTCTTTTTGCTGGTGGGCATTGAGCTCAAATATGAAATGACGGTCGGCGAGCTCAAAAACCCGCGCCAGGCTATGCTTCCCATGCTGGCGGCCGTGGGCGGCGTCGTCGTTCCCGCCTGCATCTATCTGATCTTTAACCATGCCGGCGCGCACAACGGCTGGGCCATTCCCATGGCAACCGATATTGCCTTTGCGCTGGGCGTGCTGTCGCTTTTGGGCAATCGCGTGCCCAACGGCGTGCGTGTGTTCTTCTCGACGCTCGCCATCGCCGACGACCTCATCTCCATCGCCGCCATCGCCATCTTCTACGGTCAGAGCCCCAATCCGTTTTGGTTGGGCGCCGCCGCGCTTGTGACGTGCGCGCTCGTGTGGCTCAACAAGACGCAGCACTACCGCCTTGCCCCGTATTCGGTGCTGGGCCTGCTGCTGTGGTTCTGCATGTTCAAGAGCGGCGTGCACGCTACGCTTGCCGGCGTCATCCTGGCCTTCACCATCCCGGCCAAGTGCGGCGTCAAGCTCGATAGCCTCACCGATTGGTTGGGCGAGTGCCTGCCGCTGCTCGATGACCGCTACGACGACGAGGCGCACATCCTGGGCCAGCATGACTTTACCGTCTCGACCACCAAGGTCGAGCGCGTCATGCACCGCGTGACCCCGCCGCTCATCCGCATGGAGCGTCTGATCTCCACACCGGTCAACTTTGTGATCCTGCCGATCTTTGCGTTCGTCAACGCACAGGTTCGCCTAGTGGGCGTGGACATGAGCACGCTGCTCACCGACCCGGTGACGCTCGGCGTGTACTTTGGCATGCTGCTGGGTAAGCCGATCGGTATCTTTGGCATGACGTTCGCCTTGGTCAAGCTCAAGGCCTGCGAGCTGCCGCACAATGTCAACTGGCATATGATTGCCGGCGTGGGCATTCTGGGCGGTATCGGCTTTACCATGTCGATTCTCATCAGCGGCCTCGCCTTCCCGACGGCCCAGTTTGAGGTTCTGGCTGCCAAGGCCGCTATTCTCGCCGGCTCTGTCACCGCGGCCGTACTTGGCATGATCTACATGAGTGTGATCTGCAAGCACCCCGCGCCCAAAGACGAGTAAAAGCGCATACAAGTTTGAAAACGCCGCCCGTGAACACCATCACGGGCGGCGTTTTAGTCATTCGGGACGTTCTTAAATGACTAGGTTTATTCCACGGTGCCGTAGATGGCGCCCCAGCCGTGGGCGGCCAAGGCGGAGTTGAGCTGGTCGCAAAGTGACTGGCGGTCGTAATAGCCGGGCGGTAGCAGGTTGACGATTTCCATGAGATCGGGCGCCAGGTCCAAGATTTCGGCCTGTACGATCAGATCCAGGCGGTCGATGGCGTGACGGTCGTAAAATAGTCCGTCGACCAGGCGCTGCAGGTCGCCGAATTCCTCGGCCTGGAATGATCCGTACTCCATAGTGCCTCCTTGGGCGCTTCACGCCGGCATGCGCGGCGATTCGTAATTCATTGCGATGGACTTAATCTATCACGGCTTCATAACGTTGCGACGGTGGCGGTCTATACTTAGAAGAATTGCAACGTACCGCTTCGTGAAAGGTCGCACCCATGCAGACGATCTACCAGAAGATGGAAACCACCGAACTCGATGCCGCCATCGAGGCGCTCAAGGCCGAGGTCGCCGAGGTCAAGGCCAAGGGCCTGGCGCTCGACATGGCCCGCGGCAAGCCGTCGCCCTCCCAGGTGGACATCTCTCGACCCATGCTCGATATCCTCAATGCCGATGCCGATCTGCACGACGGCAATGTCGACTGCTCCAACTACGGCTGCTTTGAGGGCATTCCCTCGGCACGCAAGCTGGCGGGGGAGTTCCTGGGTTGCCCCGCCGAGCAGACGCTCGTGCTGGGTTCGTCGAGCTTGCTGATCGAGCACGATATCGCCGGTATGTTCTGGCGTTGCGGCTCGTGTGGTAGCGATCCTTGGGAGGCTTACGAGGCAGCGCACGACGGCAAGAAGGTCAAGTTCCTGTGCCCGGTTCCCGGCTACGATCGCCACTTTGGCATTACCGCCGACTTGGGTATCGAGAACGTTCCCGTCGCGATGACCGACAACGGCCCCGATATGGACGAGATCGAGCGCCTCGTTGCCGCCGACGATTCCATCAAGGGCATCTGGTGCGTGCCCAAGTATTCCAACCCCACGGGTATCACCTTTAGCGAGGACACCGTGCGCCGCCTGGTCGAGATGCACACGGCCGCGCCCGATTTCCGCATCTTCTGGGACAACGCCTACTGCGTGCACGACCTGTACGACGAGACCGACGAGCTCGCCAACATCTTTGATCTTGCCCGCGCGGCGGGCACCGAGGACCGCGTGGTGGCATTCGCCTCGACGTCCAAGATCACCTTCCCGGGTGCCGGTATCGGCTTTATCGGTGCGAGCCCCGCGGTTATCGCGGAGTTCTCCAAGCGCCTGAAGGCCGGCCTCATCAGTGCCGACAAGCTCAACCAGCTGCGCCACGTGCGTTTCCTTCCCACCATCGAGGCGGTCAAGGAGCACATGAAAAAGCATGCCGAGTTCTTGCGCCCGCGCTTTGAGGCTGTCGAGCGCAAGCTCACCGAGGGCTTGGGCGACACGGGCTGCGCCACCTGGACGCACCCCCGCGGCGGCTACTTTGTAAGCTTCGATGGTCCCGAGGGTTCAGCCCAGAAGGTCGCCGCGCTCTGCGCCGACCTGGGCGTCAAGCTCACGCCGGCTGGTGCCACCTGGCCTTATGGCAAGGACCCGCGCGACACCAACATCCGCATCGCGCCGAGCTATCCCACGGTCGAGGACCTGGAGGCCGCGCTCGATGTGCTGGTGCTGGCCGTCAAGCTTGTCGCTGCCGAGCTTGCGCGTGTCGAGCGCGCCTAACGCGCGGCTTCCCGTACTATCCGCACTTTCGATACGTAAAGGAGCGTATACATGGATTTGGGTATTTCCACCAACCCCACGCCAGAGCTCTACACCATTAAGGTAACCGGCGAGATCGATATCTCTAACGCCGATAGCCTGCGCAATGCCATCGACCTGGCGCTCGAGCAGCCCACTGAGGCCGTTGAGCTCGATTTTGCCCAGGTGAGCTACATCGATTCGACGGGCATTGGCGTGCTCGTGGGCGCCGCACACCACGCGGTCGACCACGGCAAACTCTTTAGCTGCACCAATGTGCAGCCCCCGGTGATGCGCGTGGTTCAGCTGTTGGGTGTCGACCAGGAGATTTCGATCACCGCTGCATAACCTTTGCCCCCAAAAGGGCGTGCCATTTGGCATATGTTTGTGATGCGCTCGGACGTTTTGGTGTCCGGGCGCTATACTTGACCGAATGAATAGACGAGTTCCGGCCGAATGGCGCGGTGCGGGCTCGACTCACATCGAGCCTTGGAGGTATGTGTGTTTGGTATTGGAGAGGGTGAGCTCGCGATCATCGTGGTCTTCGGCTTTTTGCTGTTTGGCCCGGATAAGCTCCCACAGATGGGCCGCACGATCGGCCGTGCCATTCGTCAGTTCCGCGAGACGCAGGAAAAGATGACGGCCGTTGTTCAGTCCGAGATAATCGATCCGGTGAGCGAGGCCGCGTCGGCCCCGGTCAAGCCCAAGAAGGCTGCTGCGACCGACGACGATTCCGATGCGGACGAGGATGCCGCCGAGACGGCAGCGCCCGCCAAGAAGGAGACCTTTGCCGAGCGTCGCGCCCGTCTTGCTGCCGAGAAGGCCGCGAGCGAGGCTGCCGCCGAGGGCGAGGGTACTGCTGAGGAGTCCGAGGCCGAGGGTGCCGAGCCTGCCGCTGCCGCCGAGCCTGTCGTCGAGCCCGCGCCTGCTGCAGAGCCGGAGTCCGAGCCCGAGCCGGCAGAGCCCACGACGGCTGACCTCTACGCCCGTCGTCCCCGCAAGCGCAAGGCCGTCGTCGACCAGCTCGCTCGCGAGCTCGAGGCCGAGGACGAGGCCGTTGCCGAGGCTGCCACCGCCGATGCCCCGAAGGGAGGCGATGAGTAATGCCTATCGGACCTGCGCGCATGCCGCTCTTCGATCACCTGGGCGAGCTCCGTCGCCGCCTGACCATCGTGGTCGTGTCGGTGTTTGCCGCCGCCATCGTGCTGTATTTCGCCACGCCCGTGGTGCTCGACATCCTGGAAGACCCCATCCGCTCCTTTGTGCCGGACGGTAAGTTCTACATCACCACCACGCTCGGCGGCTTTGGCCTGCGCTTCTCGCTGGCCATCAAGATGGCCGTGGTCATGTGCACGCCCATGATCATCTGGCAGATTCTGGCATTTTTCCTGCCGGCACTGCGTCCCAACGAGCGCAAATGGGTCGTGCCCACGGTGCTCGCCTCGACGGTGCTGTTCTTCCTGGGTGCCATCTTCTGCTATTTCATCATCATCCCGGCGGGCTTTGAGTGGCTTATCGGCGAGACCTCGGCCGTCGCCACGGCGCTGCCCGACCTGGAGAACTACGTCAACATGGAGCTGCTCTTTATGATCGGCTTTGGCGTGGCGTTTGAGCTGCCGCTCATCATCTTCTACCTGTCCGTCTTCCACATCGTGTCCTACGCGGCCTTCCGCGGCGCCTGGCGCTACGTGTACGTGGGCCTGCTTGTGGGCTCGGCTGTGATTACGCCCGACGGCTCGCCCGTTACGCTGGGCCTCATGTATGGTGCCCTGCTCTCGCTCTACGAGATTTCGCTCGCCATTGCCCGCGTGGTCATTACCGCGCGCGAGGGCAAGGAGGGCTTGTTTGTGAGCCGTCTGGACCTGTTCTCGGACGATGAGGACGACGAGGAGTAAATCGGTATGCACGAGGTTGGCATTGTCAACGGCATACTCGATACAGTGATTCGCGCGGCGCGTGGGGCGGGGGCCTCGCGCGCCGTTTTGGTAACGCTGCGTATCGGGGATATGACCGAAGTTGTGCGCGAGGCGCTCGACTTTGCGTGGGAGACATTTCGCGATGAGGACCCGCTCACGCGAGGCTGCGAGCTTGCCGTGGAGGAGGTCCATCCACAAAGCGAGTGTCTGGACTGCGGCGAGGTTTTCGACCACGATCGCTTCCACTGTCGCTGTCCCCAGTGTGGTGGTGCCAACGTGCGCCTACTGCGCGGCCGCGAGCTCGATATCGCGAGTATCGAAATTGAAACCCCCGACGATTAGCCCGCTAGCCATCTGGTGATGGGGTATAAAGGGGCCAAAGTAAGGAGTGCCGAGTATGGCCGAGAAAACGATTGATATCGCGTCGCCGATTCTGTCGCGCAACGAGCGCCTGGCAGATCAGTTGCGTCAGCGATTTAAAGAGACAAACACCTATGTGATCAACGTCTTGTCGAGCCCCGGTTCGGGCAAGACCACCACGATCCTGGGCACCAACGAGCGCCTGCGCGACAAGGCCGGCCTGCGCTGTGCCGTCATCGAGGGCGATATCGCCTCGGATGTCGACGCCATCACCATGAAGGAAGCCGGCATGCCCGCCATCCAGATCAACACGGGCGGCCTGTGCCACCTCGAGGGTAACATGATCATGGAGGCCGTTGACGCGTTCGACCAGGCGGTGGGCCTTCAGAACATCGACGTCATCTTTATCGAAAACGTGGGCAACCTGGTCTGCCCGGTCGACTTTGACCTGGGCGAGAACCTGTCCATCATGATCCTCTCGGTGCCCGAGGGCGACGACAAGCCCATCAAGTACCCGGGCATCTTCCAGCACGCCGGCGCACAGCTGCTCAACAAGGTCGACGTGGCCCCGGCTTTCGATTTTGACATGGATGGGTATACTAAGACACTCGATGACCTCAATCCGCAGGCGCCGCGGTTTGCCGTGAGCGCGCGCAAGGGCGAGGGCATGGATGCCTGGTGCGATTGGCTCATCGGGCAGATCGAGCAAGCAAGGGCGTAAATCGGTCGCCATACGGGCGGGCGTAGCCGCAGAGACACGAGATAGGAGCCTCTTTTGAAGCTCATCATCGCCGAGAAAAACGACGCCGCGCGTCAGATCGCCGAGCGTCTGTCCACGGGTAAGCCCAAAAAGGACAAGGTGTACAACACCGCCATCTACCGCTTTGAGTGGAAGGGCGAGGAGTGCGTGACGATCGGCCTTGCCGGTCACATCCTTGCGCCTGATTTTTGCGACAGCGTGCTGTTCGATAAAAAGCTGGGCTGGTATTCGGTCACCGAGGACGGCGAGATACTGCCGGCCGACATGCCCGATGGCCTGGCGCGTCCGCCCTATGACACCAAGCGTAAGCCGTTCCTTGCCGATGGCATCTCCATTAAGGGCTGGAAGCTCGAGAGTCTGCCTTACCTCACCTGGGCGCCCGTCATTAAGTTGCCGGCTGAGAAAGAGCTCATTCGCTCGCTTAAGAACCTCGCCAAAAAGTCCGACAGCGTCATCATTGCCACGGACTTCGATCGCGAGGGCGAGCTGATCGGTTCGGACGCCCTCAACAAGGTGCGCGAGGTGGCGCCCGACTTGCCGGTCGCCCGCGCCCAGTATTCTTCGTTTACCAAGGCCGAGATCACGCAGGCCTTCGATAACCTTGTCTCGCTCGACCAGAACCTGGCCGACGCCGGCGAGAGCCGTCAGCACATCGACCTCATTTGGGGTGCGGTGCTCACGCGCTACCTGACGCTCGCCAAGTTTGGCGGCTTTGGCAACGTGCGTTCCGCCGGCCGCGTGCAGACGCCGACGCTTGCCCTGGTGGTCGAGCGCGAGCGCGAGCGCATGGCGTTTGTGCCCGAGGACTATTGGCAGATCCGCGGCATGGGCGCCGCACAGGGTACTGCCGAGGACGACCGATTTAAGATTGCGCACAAGACGGCACGCTTTACCGACAAGGATGCTGCTGAGACGGCGTACGGCCATGTTGACGGCGTCGCGACGGCAACCGTCGCCGCGGTGACCAAGCGCTCGCGCAAGCAGCAGCCGCCCACGCCGTTTGCGACCACCTCGCTGCAGGCTGCCGCCGCAGCCGAGGGCATCTCGCCTGCGCGTACCATGCGTATCGCCGAGTCCCTCTACATGGCGGGCCTCATCAGCTACCCGCGTGTCGACAACACCGTGTATCCCGCGACGCTCGATTTGGGCGCCGTGGTGAGTGACCTGGCAAAGATCAACCCGGCGCTGGCGCCCGTGTGCAAAAAGGTACTCGCTGGTCCCATGAAGCCCACGCGCGGTAAAGTCGAGACCACCGACCACCCGCCTATCTACCCCACGGGCGAGGGCGATCCGTCCACGCTCGACGGCGGCCAGCGCAAGCTCTACGACCTCATCGCCCGTCGCTTCCTGGCGACGCTTATGGGTCCCGCGACCATCGAGAACACCAAGCTCGAGCTCGACGTGAACGGTGAGCCGTTCGTGGCTTCGGGCGATGTGCTCGTGACTCCGGGCTTCCGCGAGGCGTATCCGTATGGACTTAAGCGCGACGAGCAGATGCCGCCGCTGGAGCAGGGCGATACGGTCGACGTGTTCGACATTAAGCTCGAGGCCAAGCAGACCGAGCCGCCCGCGCGCTACAGCCAGGGCAAGCTCGTGCAGGAGATGGAAAAGCGCGGTTTGGGCACCAAGTCCACGCGCGCGAGCATCATCGAGCGCCTGTATGCCGTGCGCTACCTCAAAAACGATCCCGTGGAGCCGAGTCAGCTGGGCATCGCCATCATCGATGCACTGACGCAGTTTGCCCCGCGCATCACGAGCCCCGATATGACCAGCGAGCTCGATGGCGACATGACCCGTGTGGAGCGCGGCGAGGATACCGAAGAGCATGTCGTGACGCACTCGCGCGCGCTGCTGGCTGGTGTGCTCGACGAGCTGCTCAAGCACACGCAGGAGTTGGGCGACGCCATCAGCGACGCCGTCACGGCCGATGCGCGCGTGGGCGCCTGCCCCAAGTGCGGCAAGGACCTGGTTATGAAGACGAGCGCCAAGACCCGTGGCAGCTTCATTGGCTGCATGGGCTGGCCCGACTGCGATGTGACCTATCCGGTGCCGAGCGGCGTCAAGGTGAGCCCGCTCGAGGGCGAGGCGGCCGTGGGCCCCGAGTGCGGCGCGCCGCGCATTAAGTGCCAGCCGTTCCGCCAGAAGGCCTTCGAGATTTGCGTGAACCCCACGTGCCCCACCAACTACGAGCCTGACCTTAAGGTGGGCGAGTGCAAGGTGTGCGCCGAGGCCGGACGCCATGGCGACCTGATCGCGCACAAGAGCGAGAAGAGCGGCAAGCGCTTTATCCGCTGCACCAACTACGATGACTGCGGCGTGAGCTATCCTCTGCCGGCGCGCGGTAAGCTCGAGGCGACGGGTGAGACCTGCCCCGAGTGCGGCGGCAAAATCAGCTACAGCGGCTTCGGCACCCAGCGGGTGGAGGAG
>CAJMRD010000075.1 GCA_905215725.1 uncultured bacterium
AGCCCAAGGCGCTTTCGGGCGGCCAGCGTCAGCGTGTCGCTATCGGCCGCGCCATCGTGCGTGATCCTAAGGTCTTCCTGATGGACGAGCCGCTGTCCAACCTGGACGCCAAGCTGCGTAATCAGATGCGTGCCGAGCTCATCAAGCTGCGCCACGAGATCAAGGGCACGTTCATCTACGTCACCCACGACCAGACCGAGGCCATGACCCTCGGCGATCGCATTGTGGTCATGAAGGACGGCGTCGTCCAGCAGATCGCCACCCCGCAGGAGGTCTTCAACCATCCCGCGAACATCTTCGTTGCCGGCTTTATCGGCGTGCCGCAGATGAACTTCTTCGATGCCCAGCTGGTGCGCTCGGGCAACGGCTTCACCGTCAAGACCGAGGATATGAACGTGGCGCTCGCCCCCGAGACCTGCTCTCAGCTTGCTCTCAACTGGGACGGCGGCGACGTGAAGGAGATTACGGCCGGCGTGCGCCCCGAGCAGATTCTGCTTGCCGACAAGGGCGAGGAGGGTGCGCTCCAGGGTACCGTCGAGGTGACCGAGCTCATGGGTTCGACCGAGCATGTCCACGTGACTGCTCCCGATGGCCAGTTCGTCCTGATCATTCCCGTTGTCGACCTTGAGGCCAAGGGTACGCTCAAGGCGGGCGACTCCATCTGGTTCAAGTTCGAGAAGAACGCGACCCATCTCTTCGATAAGGTGTCTGGCAAGAACCTTATCTAGGCCCGGTGCATCCAGGCCCTCCCTTTGGGCGACTGCGGTATTGCCATCCTTTTGCCGCGGTCACATATAAGGCTCCCCTCCCGTCCACTGGGCGAGAGGGGAGCCTTTCTTTGTGTTGGGGCTGTCTGACCGGTCGTTTGTCTCGATCTGTAACGGGTGAGGCTGATTTCGGACGTTAGATGTTACAGATCGAGACGGTTCCGCTGAGCTAACCATTTCATCTAAATCTGTAACACCAAAGGTGAATTTCAGCTGCTAGATGTTACAGATTGAGATAAACCCAAGGGGAGGGGCCGGTATGTCTCGATCTGTAACAGCTGGGACCGTTTTGGTTGAGTAGTTGTTACAGATTGAGATTGTTTGGTCGAGTCGGGTCGCAGGGTAACGTACGGGCACAAAAAACGGAGCCGTGTTGCCACGACTCCGTTTCTCAGGAGGATGGGTAAGGGAAGCGAAATTAGTTCAGGTGCCAGATCTCGTCGTTGTACTGGGAGATGGTGCGGTCGGACGAGAAGGTGCCGGCGTTGGCGATATTGATGAGCGCCTTGCGCATCCAGGCGTCCTGGTCCTCGTAGTCGGCCAGCACGCGCTCCTTGGTTTGGATGTACTCCTCAATGTCGAGCAGGGCCATAAACCAGTCCTTGCCCTTAATGTCGTCGTGCAGGCGCTGCAGGCGCTCGGCGTTGCCGGTCGCCATAAAGGCGGGGTTGGTGATGAAGTCCACCAGCAGTTTAATGCCGGGCTTGCGGTAGAGCGCACCGGCGTCATAGGCGCCGTCGGCGTAGAGCTGCTCGACCTGTTTGGACGAGGCACCAAAGGTATAGATGTTCTCGTCGCCCACGAGCTCGGCAATCTCCACGTTGGCACCGTCGAGCGTGCACAGGGTTAGGGCGCCGTTGAGCATGAACTTCATGTTGGAGGTGCCGCTCGCCTCCTTGGAGGCCAGGCTGATCTGCTCGGAGATATCAGCGGCGGGGATCACGCGCTCGGCGGCGGTGACGTTGTAGTTCTCGATCATGACGACCTGCAGGTAGGGAGCCACGTCGGGGTCGTTTGCAATCCACTGCGACAGCGTCAAGATCAGATGGATGATGTCCTGCGCGATAGTGTAGGCAGGCGCCGCCTTGCCGCCAAAGATGATGGTGACGGGGTGCTTAGGTCTGTTGCCGTTCTTGATATCGAGGTACTTCCAGATGATGTAGAGCGCGAGCATCTGCTGACGCTTGTACTCGTGGATGCGCTTGACCTGGACGTCGATGATGGCGTTGGAGGGAATGGTCACGCCCTGCTCGAGCGCCATGAACTGGCGCATGATGGCCTTGGCCTCGACCTTGGTGGCGGCCAGGCGCTCAAGAACGTCCTTGTCGTCGGCGAACTTGGCGAGTTTGCTCAGATCGCCGGTGCTGCGCCAGTCGGTGCCGATCACATCGTCGAGCAGGCTGGCGAGCGCGGGGTTGGCCCCATGGATCCAGCGGCGGAAGGTGATGCCGTTGGTCTTGTTGGAGAACTTCTTGGGATAGATCTCGTAGAACGGATGAAGCTCGGTGTCCTCCAGGATCTTGGTGTGGAGGGCGGCTACGCCGTTGATGGAGAAGCCAAAGTGGATGTCCATGTGGGCCATGTGGACGGTGTCGTGCTCGTCGATGATGGCGACGCGCGGGTCATCGTGCTCGGCCTTGGCAACCTCGTCGAGCTTGACGATAATGTCAGCGATGGCAGGGGAGACCTTCTGCAGGCTGGTGATCGGCCACTTCTCGAGCGCCTCGGCAAGAATCGTGTGGTTAGTGTAGGCGACCATGGAGCGTACGATGGTCACGGCCTCGTCAAACTCGATGCCATGTTCGGTGGTGAGCAAGCGAATGAGCTCGGGGATGACCATGGTGGGGTGCGTGTCGTTAATTTGGACCACGGCGTAGTCGGCCAGATCGTGCAGGTTGCTGCCGCGCTCGACGGCCTCGTCGATCAGGAGCTGGGCGGCGTTGCTCACCATGAAGTACTCCTGATAGATGCGAAGTAGGCGGCCCTGCTCGTCGGAATCGTCGGGGTAGAGGAACAAGGTGAGGTTCTTGGCGATCTCGGTCTTGTCGAAGTCGATGGAGCTGCCGGGGGCCAGGCCGTCGTCGACGCTCGCCAAGTCGAACAGGCGCAGGCGGTTCTTGGTGGGCTGGCCGTAACCGGGCACATCGATGTTGACGAGCTTGGAAGTAACGGCAAAATCGCCGAACTCGACGGTGTAGGAGCGGTCATCGTCGACTAGGATGTCCTGCTCACCGAGCCACTCGTCGGGGACGGCCTTCTGCTGGTTGTCGACAAAGCGCTGACGGAACAGACCGTAGTGATAGTTGAGGCCCACGCCATCGCCGGTCAAGCCCAGCGTGGCGATGGAATCCAGGAAGCATGCGGCCAAGCGGCCCAGGCCGCCGTTGCCGAGTGACGGCTCGACCTCGAATTCCTCGATCTTGTTGAGGTCGTGGCCTGCGGCGGTGAGCTGGTCCTTAACCTCGTCGTAGATGCCAAGGTCGATCATGTTGTTGATGAGCAGCTTGCCGATCAAAAATTCGGCGGAAATGTAATAGAGCTTTTTCTTGCCGTTGTTGAGCGGGCAGGCGGCGGAGCGCTCCTGCACGAGTTTGACCAGCAGCTTGTAAATGCGACGGTCGTCGAGCTGCTCGAGCGAGGTGCCAAAAGACTGCTCGGCGAGTTCCATGAGGTTAATTCGGGGCATGTTTTCTCCTGTGATGGGTTGTTTCATGTCTGCAATTCATAAGAAGCCCGCGCGAGGGGATTGGGGTGGCCTCGCGCGGGAAAAGCAAGCGCGTCCGCACGGTGGGGAGGGGTTGGGCGCGGTAGCTCCTATTGAGGAAGCTCGATTTCGGCTTCCGACGGGATGCGGAAGTAGGTCTCGGTCCAGTCGGTGAGTTTGTGCTCGAGCTCGCGGGTGATGGCGCCGTCGAGCATGCGCCAGGTCCAGTTGCCGCCCAGCGTGGCAGGGGTGTTGATGCGCGCCTCGTTGCCCAAGTTGAGTAGGTCCTGCATGGTGTAGATGCACGTGTCGCTCACGCTGGCGGCGATGGTGCGATTGAGTGCGTCGGCCATGGGCTCGCCCGCCTGCTGATGGGTGTACAGGGCTGCCTGCTCGCGCTGACGCGGGGTGGCCGTTCCCTCAAACCAACCGCGCGCCGTCTCGTTGTCGTGGGTGCCCACATAGGCGACGGTGTTGGCGATGTAGTTATGCGGCAGGTAGTACGAGTTGGTGCCCTCAAAGGCAAACTGCAGGATCTTCATGCCGGGGAAGCCCGAGTTGTCGCGCATGTCGATGACGCCGGGGGTGAGGAAGCCCAGGTCCTCGGCGATGATGGGCAGCGTGTCGAGCTTTTTCTCGAGCGTCTTGAAGAACTTGAGGCCGGGACCCTGCGTCCACGAACCGTAGGACGAATCGGGCGAGGAGAACGGCACCTCCCAATAGGCCTCGAAGCCGCGGAAGTGATCCAGGCGGATGACGTCGTACATGTCGAGGGCGGCGCGAATGCGGCCCTCCCACCAGGAGAAGCCGTCGGACTCCATGGCGTCCCAGTCGTAGATGGGGTTGCCCCAGTACTGGCCGGTGGCCGAGAACTGGTCGGGCGGCGTGCCGGCGACGCTCACCGGATTGCCGGCGGCGTCGATCTTAAAGAGCTCAGGCGTCGCCCACATCTCGACGGAGTCACGCGAGACATAGATGGGCAGGTCGCCGATGATGAGAATGTCGCGCTCGTTGGCATAGGCCTTGAGGCGGCTCCACTGGCGATCGAAGAAGTACTGCGTCATCTGGTGGTAGAGCATACGCGCCGGATGGTCGGCGCAGACCTTGGCGGAAGCCTCGCCGCGGGTGCGGAGCTCCGCGGGCCACTCCCAAAACGCCTTGAGACCGCACTCCTCTTTGACGGTCATGAACTCACAGTAGGGGATGAGCCAGTCCTCGTTGGCCTGGATAAAGTCATCGAAATCGGCCGGCTTGTCGGCAGCAAAGCGCTCAGCGGCGCGGTCGAGAATCTGACGGCGGCCGCCAAAGATAGCACCGTAGTCGACATTGCTGGGGTCGGATCCCAGATACACGCCATCGATATCGCGCTGCTCCAGATACCCTGCCTCGATAAGCTCGGCAAAGTCGATAAAGTTGGGGTTGCCTGCGCGGGCCGAGAACGACTGATAGGGCGAATCGCCATAGCTGGTCGTCGTAAGGGGCAGAATCTGCCAGTAATGTTGTTTGCACGAGGCGAGAAAATCGACGAAGTCGTAGGCATTCCAGCCAAAGCCGCCGATTCCGTATGGTCCGGGCAGAGATGAGACGGGCATGAGAACACCGCTTGCACGCTCCATGAATGCGCTCACCAACCTTCTTGTTGTGGGGTCGGCCTGCCGATGGGTGTGCAGTCCGCCTCCGATGTTCTGATTCGATACGCCTATTGTAAAACATGTTGTTTAAACATGTACAGGCAAGATAAAAAAGTTGGTCGATTTTCGGCGAATGGTTACATGCCATGAAAAAGCCCCGACCTCACAACGTGAGATCGGGGCAAGAGCGGTATGTAGGTTTTGCTACTCGGCGTCGGCGAAGCCGTTGGGGTTGTGGCTCTGCCAGTTCCAGCTATCGCGGCACATGTCCGCGATGTCGTACTGGGCCTTCCAGCCCATCATGCGCTCGGCCTTGGAGGCATCGCACCAGTTGGCAGCGATGTCGCCGGCGCGGCGCTCGCGGATCACGTAGGGCAGCTCCTTGCCACAAGCCTTGGAGAAGGCGGCGACGACCTCGAGTACCGAGGTGCCGGTGCCGGTGCCCAAGTTAAAGATCTCGACGCCGGTCTTGCCGTTCATCCAGTTAAGGGCGGCCACGTGACCAGATGCCAGATCGCACACGTGGATGTAATCGCGCACGCCGGTGCCGTCGGGGGTGGGGTAGTCGTTGCCAAAGACCTGAACGGCCTCGAGCTTGCCCACGGCGACCTGGGCGACATAGGGCACCAGGTTGTTGGGGATGCCCTTGGGATCCTCGCCGATCAGGCCCGACGGATGGGCGCCGATGGGATTGAAATAACGGAGTAACACGACGTCCCACTCGGGGTCGGCGGTGTGGACGTCCATAAGGATCTGCTCGATCATCCACTTGGTCCAACCATAGGGGTTGGTCGCGGGCTTCTTAGGATCCTCCTCGGTGACGGGCGGGTTGTCCGGGTCGCCGTAGACGGTCGAGGAGCTCGAGAAGATGATGGACTTGCAGCCATGGTTGCGCATGACGTCGATGAGCACCAGGGTGTTCTCGATGTTGTTGTGGTAGTACTCGACGGGCTTGCTCACCGACTCGCCGACGGCCTTAAAGCCGGCAAAGTGGATGACGCGGTCGATCTGATGGGTATCGAAGATCTTGTTCATCGCATCGCGGTCGAGCACGTTGGCCTCGTAGAAGGTGAGGTTCTTGGCGGCCTCGTCGCCCACGATGGTCTTGACGCGGTCGACGGCGACGGCGCTGGAGTTGGAGAGATCATCGACGATGACGACCTGGTAGCCACCCTCGAGCAGCTGAACGACGGTGTGCGAGCCGATAAAGCCGGCGCCACCGGTAACGAGGACACAGGTGTCTTTGGGGTCGAGTGCTTTGGACATGTAGTCTCCTATCGAATCAGGAACACTTCTTCAGGGGAGTATAGCGCAGGCAGGGACGCCCAAATCGTGCGCCGTAGGAAAAGCAGAGGATTGTGCTAACGTACTCATAGAAGAGCTTGCGTACGCATAACCTGATCTTTGGCATTTGCTTACGAGCCGCTGACCTTGCAGTTTCCTGCCGTTCGTGGAAATCGTTGGGACGCGCCATATGTACGCTAATATGTATGAGTTGAGCGACATATAAATAAGCATGTAACGGAGTACATATGTCACCAAACAGCGATTCCATCCTTTCCCAGGAGCTCTCGCGCCGCACTGCCCTCAAGGCCCTGTTCGGCGCCGCTTCTGCGGCAGTTCTTTTTGGCCTGCCCGCTCGCGCCCATGCGGCGGAGGCTTCCAAAGAAACCACCGATAAACTGAATGCCGCCCAGGCCCAGCTCGACGAGGTTCAGGCCCAGCTCGACAGCATCGCAAATGAGTATGCGGCGCTGGCCAACAAGAATGCCCAGACCCTCAACGACATCGAGAATGTCCAGGGCAAGATTGACGACACGCAGGCCCAGATCGATGAAAAGAAGGCCGAGCTCAAGAAGAAGCGCAACGACCTTTCCGATCGCGTGGCCGCCAGCTACAAGTCCGGCGGCACGAACATCCTGTCGCTGCTGCTGGCCTCTGGCTCGTTTGAGGAACTCGTCGCCAACGCGCATTACGTTGAGAAGATCAACAAGAGCGACCGCGACGCCATCGAGGACATTCAGACCATCCAGGAAGAGCTCGATGCGCAAAAGACCGAGCTCGAGTCGCAGAAGGCCGACTTAGAGAAGCTCAAGGACCAGCAGACTGCCCAGATGCAGGACATGCAGGCCAAGCAGCAAGAAGTCCAGACCGTGCTGAACGGTCTTTCCGACGACGTCAAGGAGCTCATGGCTCAGCGCGATTCCGAGATCCTCGCTGCCGCCCAGGCTGAGGAGGCCGCTAGGAAGGCTGCCGCTGCCGCGGCTGCCGCGAACAAGAACAATTCCTACTCGGGTGGTTCGAGCTCGGGTGGTGGATCGTACGCGCCCGGAACTCCGCAGCAGAATGCCGGCTCGGGCAAGCAGCAGGCTGTCGTCAACGCGTGCTACTCCACGCCTTCGCCGGGTCAGAACTGGTGCGCGGCGTGGGTTACCAATGTCTTCCGTAACGCCGGCGTTGGCTACTTTGGCGGCAACGCCTGCGACATGTTCAACGCCTGGTGCTATAGCTCCGACCGCTCGGCGCTGCAGGTGGGCATGATCGTGGCCGATTCCTCGCACAGCGGCACGGGTGCTCCGGGCCTTATCTACGGTCATGTGGGTATCTACGTTGGCGGCGGCATCGTTATGAGCAACGAGGGCGCCATTACGTCTAAGTCGCTTGACTCGTTTATTAGCTTCTATGGCACTGGCTCTGGCGTGCGTTGGGGCTGGCTCGGCGGTATTGCGCTGTCGTAGCTGCGGCTTGGTCCGGGACAGTCCGAGAGGCATAAGGTTGCCTGCTCGGGCAGTCCTGCTCGCACGGAGAGCACATTAAGTGCTCTCCGGCTCGTGCGGAACTCGCGATGAACCTTACGTTCCGTGCCGCCGGGCAGACGCCTCGGTGTTGAAACGCGGCTTGTCATGGGGGCATCTGCTGAACATATATAAGTTGAAGGCCACGTCATGTGGCCTTCTTTGTATTCGGAAAGTGTGTCCCGGAATTCTTGTCTGGAATGGGATGCAGTTTCCGCTTGGGACCCGATTGGGAAAGTGTGTCCCACTATTCAGCTGGATTGCGGGATGTATTTTCCGGTTGAGGCTCGTTGGGAAAGTGCGTCCCACTTTGGGGGCTGATTCTGGGACGTGGGGGGCCTCGGACGTTTTTTCGGACCATGCCCCGGCGCTATGCCGCATAGCCCCTTTCCTCGCGATACTCCCTAATGGTCTTCCATCCTAGGTCCTTCTTGAGCTTGCCGTCCCTGTACCACTCGATATATTCGCCGAGCAGGCGGGAGAACTCGTCGAACGGCACGCCGGTCCAGTCCCTGCCCTCGAAGAAGTCGCACTTGAGCGTGCCGAAGAACCCCTCGGCGCGCGCGTTGTCGGGGCTCCGGGCCCTCCTCGACATCGAGCGCACCACCCCGGGGCCGCACGCCTCGCGCCACTCGCGCCCCATGTAGACGGCGCCGCCGTCGGTGTGCACCGTGAGCGGCCGCTCCTCCGTCGGACCGACTATCCCCACCAGGTCCCTGAGCATGCCGACCATCAGGTCCGAGTCGGCGTGGACCGAGACCCTCCAGCAGATCGGCCAGCCGTCGAAGCAGTCGATCGCCGGCGACAGGTACGCCCTGTACCCGTCGAGCCTGAACTTCGTGACGTCGGTGACCACGAGCAGGCCGGGCGCGGGCGCGCGGAAGTCGTGCGTCCCGTCCGCGCGCAGTGGGACGTTGGCCGGGCGCTCCGCGAGCTCGCCCCGGTAGCTGCGGTACCTCGCCCTCCGGCGCATCTGCGCCGCCTTGCGGGCGACCAGGCCCTCCTCGCGCATGATCCGGCGCACGACCTTCTCGGACGCGCGCCGCCCCTCGCGGCGCAGGCGCGCCCATATCGTGCGGTAGCCCCAGTTGCGGCCGCCCTCCTCGAACAGCTCCCGCACCCGCCCGCGCAGGGCGGCGTACTTGTCGGGGCGCGAGAGCCGGGCCCGCCAGTACTCATAGGAGCTCCTCGATATCCTCAAGAAAGCGGTGATCTCGCGGAGGGGCCTCCCGGTCGCCGCGCGCAATCTCTCGCCCAGCTCGCACTTTCTCCTGTTCGACATCGAAGCCGGGTGCGAGCCTGCCCCTTTTAGGTCGTCCAACACCGCCCTGAGCAGCATGTTCTCGGTCATCGCGGCCTCGTAGGCCGCCCTCTCCACCTCGTTCAACGGGCCCTCCTTCGCATCGGGGGCGGACATCCTAGCAGCTCGCTGTGGAGGCCGCGTGCGCCGATGGGCGCGCTTCTCGCTGCGCGCGTGGGGCAGCCGGCCCCGCTCCCAGTTGCCCACCGTGGTCCGGGCGACGCCCGCGAGCTCGGCGGCCTCCCCCTGGCTCATGCCCTCCTCCAGCGCCAGGAGGGCGAGTTCGATCGTGTCCCTGTCGTACATGCGGACTCCTTTCCGAACCCTTCTTGATCCAAGTTTTTGTCCGCACCCCCAAAGAACGTCAATTTGGGGCTAGATATATCTCGAATAATCGAAATTCGTTAACAAGATAGTCACGAATTGACGGTTGTTACGTAAGAAGGGTCATTTTGTGGCTAGAAAAAATTCGGGGAAGTAGAGTGACATTCCTCACGAGCTGTGTTGCTCGCGGATTTCGCGGCGGCGGGCCTCGCGGGCTTGGGCGTATTCGCGGCGGGCGGCGGTGTCGAAGGACTTCACCTTGGCCTGGGGTTCCTGCAGGTTGTCCACCTTGATGAAGCGGGCCATGCGGCTGGCGATGGAGTCCTCGGCGCCGGGGTTCCAGCCGATGGGCTGCATGGTGAAGCGGAACTTCTTGCCGCTTAGGAACTCGTCGGCGGAGACTTCCTCGGCTACGGTGATGGCTTGCTCCGGGCAGATGGTCTCGCAGAGGCGGCACTGCATGCACAAAGCGCTGCGATGCTCCACGCCGAAGGCGTCGTTGGCGGCGTCGAATCGGGTCAGGGCGCCGGTGGGGCAGAACACGGTGCACATGCGGCAGGAGCGGCAGAGTTCCGTGTCGATGGTGACCTGGCCCCAGAGGCGCGTGGTCACGGTGGGGGCCGCGGGGGTGCCGAGGGCTTTCAGACTGTTGAAGAGGCGCAGGCGACGCTCGGGCACGAAGTGGGGGAGGGTACCGTCAGCCTGCACATGGGCGAACTGGGGCTCGCGACTGTCTTGTTGCGACTCTCCTGTGGGCGGGGCCACGGGGTACCCTGATTCGCTCAAACAGTCCTCGCTGGCATCGAAGGCGTTAAGGTCAACCATCCCCTTTCGTAGACCGCCTTCGATACCATCTGCGGAACTCGCTCGGTCAGGGCACCCCGTGTCCCC
>CAJMRD010000076.1 GCA_905215725.1 uncultured bacterium
GCCTGCCAGCGGCGCCACGATTTCGTCCTTATGGTCCGCGGGCTTTGCGTACTTTAGGCTGATCTCCCAGGCATCGCAGATCGCGTCGATGCGGTGGTCCAGGTCGTCATACAGGGCGACGATGTCTTTCCAGGAGCTGTAGTTCTTAGAGCTCATGGGGACGTCCAGGTCCTCGACGATATCGTAGTACTGCTCGATGGTGTCTTCCGTGCGCTCGGCGACGTCGGCGAGATTTTGACGGGCGGTGCGATCTTCTTCCAGATAGCTGCCATTGAAGGCCTGCGCGCAGGCGCGGACCTGGCTATCGAGATCTTCGAGCAGGTCGTAGTATTCGCTCAGGCGACGGTAGAGGTTCTGCTCGGAGAGGGTCGCTTCGCCGCCATCCTCGTCATCATCGTCATCGTCGTAAAGGCTATTGAGGTCACCGAGAGGCTTGAGGTCGTCGGAGTCGACATCATGGTGCAGCTTGGTAACCTCGGCAGTCGTCTGCGTGGCAGCGTTGTCGAACGGCTTGATCACAAAGAAAATGACCAGGGCGATGATGATTGCCACCAGCACAACGATAACGGCGACAAGCGCCCTGGTGGCGCTCTTTTTTGCAGCGGGGGCCTGCGGTGAATCAGACGCGTAGGCAGACGCCGGTTGCTGTTGGGGCGGGGTGTCCGCGACGGGTATGCGCTGCGTCGTTTCGACCGCCGCGGGACCGGCAGCGGGGTCGGGGCGATAGGCGAGGGGGTCGTCCGGCTTAGCTTGCGGCGCATCGAGGGAGCCGGTCTGCTCAAACGCGGGCTGGCCATTGCTCGCAGCTGTCTGCTCAACGGGTGCACCGCACGAGGTGCAGAACTTGGCATCATCTGCAAGAAGCTTGCCGCACGAGGCGCAATACCGAGACATTGCCACTCCTTTCGCCACATTTCAAATCAATACGACGATTATACCCAGCGTCCAAAATTCCCCATCATAAGTTGCGGTGAAATAGGGACTGTTTGGCGGTCTCAGAACTTCAATTAGTCCCTATTTCACCGCAACTTTGGAAAGGCACCATTAGCCATTGGGGACGCGCCGAGCACTGGGGTATCATGGCTTGGTTGATATATCTGCATTTACGCGCCTTGTAGGAAGGGGCTGCGCCCATGGCTTTTGAGCCCGCTCAACATAGCTTTATCACGCTCGAGGGCGTTGATGGTGCCGGCAAGTCCACGCAGGCGCGCCTGCTTGCCCGTGCGCTCGAGCTCGCTGGCTACCAGGTTGTGAGTCTGCGCGAGCCGGGCGGCACCGCCATCAGCGAAAAGATCCGCGCCCTGCTGCTCGACCCCGCCAATACGGCGATGGGCGACACCTGCGAGTTGCTGCTCTACGAGGCGGCACGCGCTCAGTTGGTGCACGAGGTCATCGCGCCCGCCCTTGCTGCCGGCAAGGTGGTCCTGTGCGATCGCTTCTACGATTCCACGACCTGCTACCAGGCGTTTGCCGATGGCCTCGATCGTCAGATGGTGCGCGATGCCAATAACCTGGCCGTCGCGGGTACGCACCCGGCGCTCACGCTCGTCTATCACATCACGCCCGAGCAGGCGGCGCTGCGCATGGCCGATCGCGGTGCGGCCGACCGCATGGAGGCCAAGGGCATGGCCTTCCAAGAGCGCGTCTACCAGGGATTTTGCGCCATTGCCGCCGAGGAACCAAACCGCGTAAAGCTCATCGACGCGACCGCGACCATCGAGGAAGTCTTCGAGAAGACGGTCGAGCAGGTTCGCGCCTACGGCCTCGACATTCCGCAAGATGCCGTCGCCGCCGCGCTTGCCAAGGAGGCCGAGTAACATGGCCCCCGCTCAGGCAAGCCTGCTGGCCAAGCTCGACACCCAAGAGCGCGTGCGCGACTTTTTGGCCAATGCCGTCGCCAGCGGTCGTGCATCGCACGCCTACCTGTTTTTGGGCGCGCCCGGCGCGGGCAAGCTCGACGCCGCGTGGGCGCTCGCCCAAGCCTTCCTGTGCGAGCAGGATGGCTGCGGCTCATGCGATAGCTGCGTGCGCGTCGCCCGCCATACGCACCCCGACGTGCACTATTACACGCCCGAGAGCGCCACGGGCTACCTCATCGCCCAGACGCGCGAGCTACTCGACGACGTGCCCCTGGCGCCCATCCGCGCCAAGGCCAAGGTCTACATCATTGACCGTGCCGAGCAGCTGCGCGCCAACACCGCCAACGCGCTGCTCAAAACACTCGAGGAGCCGCCCGAGGGCGTTATGTTTATCTTGCTGGGCACCTCGGCAGACGTGATGTTGCCCACCATCGTGAGCCGCTGTCAGTGCGTGCCGTTTCGGCTGGTGTCGCCCGCCGTCGCCGCGCAGGCCGTGAGCCGCGCCACCGGTCAGGACCCTGCGCGTTGCCGCATGGCCGTCGCCGTGGCGGGAAGCCCCACGCGTGGCATCGAGTTCCTCAAGAGCGCCGAGCGCCAGGACGCCCGCCGTCAGATGGTTCGCGCCATCGATTCGCTCATCGCCGCCGACGAGGCCGACGTGCTCAGCCGCGCCAAGTCGCTCATCGTCGCCGTTAAGGCGCCGCTCGCCGAGGTCAAGTCCACGCAGGAAAAGGTGCTCGAGCAAAACGCCGATTACCTGTCGCGTGGAGCATTGAAGCAGCTTGAGGACCGCAACAAGCGCGAACTCAACGCGCGCGAGCGTTCGGGTATCATGGAAGCGCTGGCGAGTGCGCGGACGCTCATGCGCGACGTGCTGCTGACGCTTCAGGACGAGGCGGCCGACGTAGTGAACGAAGACGTGCGCGACACGATCGGGCGGCTTGCCGCCGCGACCAATGTTGCGGGTGCCACGCGGGCGCTCGAGGCAGTCGCGACCGCCGAGCGCAACATCGCCAGAAACGTTACTCCCCAGCTGGCCATCGAGGTCATGCTGTTCGATATCAGGAAGGCACTGAAATGCCGTTAGTCGTACCCGTTAAGTTTACCTATGCCTCGCGCGACCTGTGGTTCGATCCGCAGGATTTGGATATCCTCGAGGCCGATTATGCCATTTGCTCCACCGAGCGCGGAACCGAGATCGGCCTGGTCACGGCCGATCCCTTTGAGGTGCCGCAAGACGAGATCGGTCAGCCGCTCAAGCCCGTGCTACGCGTGGCGAGCGACATCGACCTGCAGCTTGCCGACGACCTGGCCATCCAGGGCGACGAGGCCATGGTCGACTTCCGCCGCCTGGTCAAGGAGCTCGACCTCGAGATGAAACCGGTGGGCGTCGAGTACCTGTTTGGCGGCGAGAAGGCCGTGTTCTACTTTGCGGCCGAGGAGCGCGTCGATTTTCGCCAGCTCGTCAAGGACCTGTCCTCGACGCTGCACATTCGCGTCGACATGCGCCAGATCGGCGTGCGCGACGAGACCCGCCTGGTGGGCGGCTATGCCCAGTGCGGCCAGGAGCTCTGCTGCACGCGCTTTGGCGGACAGTTTGAGCCGGTTTCGATTCGCATGGCAAAAGAGCAGGACCTGCCGCTCAACTCGTCCAAAATTAGCGGCGTCTGCGGCCGCCTGATGTGCTGCCTGCGCTATGAGTTCGAGGCGTACAAGGACTTTAAGAGCCGCGCGCCCAAAAAGAAGACGCTTATCGATACACCGCTTGGCAAGGCGCGCATCCAGGAATATGACACGCCGCGTGAGCAGCTGGTGTTGCGCCTGGAGAACGGCAAAGTCTTTAAGGTCAACCTGGCTGACATGACCTGCTCTGAGGGCTGCAAAAAGAAGGCCGCCGAGCAGGGCTGCAACTGCCGCCCCGACTGCGTGACGCGCGATGTGCTCGAGCGTATCGAGTCGCCCGAGATGCGCCTGGCGCTCATGGAACTCGATCGCGAGAATGGCGTCGACGTGGGCGATGGCCTGTCGAGTGCCGACCGTCTGGCCGGCACGTCGATGCCCAAGCGCCGTCGTCGCGATGCTGAATCCGATGCTCGCGCCGGTCAGGGTCAGGGCGAGGGCCGTGGCCGCGGAAAGGGCCGCGGTAAGGCCGAGGCACCCGAGGCCGATGAGGCCGCCGGTGGCCGTCGCCGTCGCAAGCGCGCGGGCTCGGGCGATGTTACCGAGGTTGCAGCCGCGGGCAAGAACGCCTCTCGCGAGCGCGAGGTTCAGCAGCCCCAGCAGCAGAATCGCGGCGGCGGCATGAACCCCACACGTCGCCGCCGCCGTCATCTGTCGAGCGAGGAGCGCGAGGACGCCTTCCGCGCCGCAGCTGCTCGCGAGGCCGGTGCCGCTTCCAAGGGCGCCTCGGCCTCCGATGCGCCTGTCGACAAGGGCGGTAAGTCACGTGGCGAGGAGGAGCGCGCGCCGCGTCCGCGCCGTCGCCATTCCTCGGGCGCGCAGCAGAAGCCTTCAGTGCCCTCCGTGGCCGATCAGGTCTCGGATGGCCAGGTCAAGGTCACGCGCCGTCGTCCCGGAGATGGCGGGGGAGCGGCTGCCCAGGCGCTCGTGACGAGCGCGAGCCGCGCGGTGGCGAGGGCTCGGCCGACCAGGGTCAAAAGCGCCGTCGCCGTCGCCGTTCCCGCAAGCCGCGCCAGGATGGTGGCGAGGGCTCGACCCCGTCTTCGTCCGCACCGCAACCGCCCGCCGGCGAATAACGCCCGCGAGCGGATTTAGCCCGCCTTGCCCCGAGCGCATCGGGGTATCATAGCGCCGAATCAACAACCCTCCCTGCGACCGAACGTAGGGAGGGTTGTGTCTTGAAGAGCCATCTGAACATATTGAGCCGTCTGCAGGGTGCCGGTGCCCTACCGTTTGCGGACGAATTGCTACCGTTTGCCGAGCGGGTGGCACACGAGGCGCTCGAGGCATTGTCGCCAACACGATGTGCCGGCTGCGAGCGCGCCGGTGCGCTTATTTGCCAAGACTGTCTGGCTGCGCTCACGCTCATCGACCCGTGTCATAGCTGCACCCGATGCGGCGCCCCGTTTGGGGATTTGCTGTGCACTGAGTGTTCGGTCGAGGGCACGTCCTCGGCAATGGCGGAGGCGCTCGACCGCTGCCTGGCGTGCGCCGTCTATGCGCATCCGCTGCCGCGCATCATTAAAGCGTACAAGGATGCGGGCGACCGCTGCCTGGCTCCGTATCTGGCGGAGCTGCTCTACGACACCGCCCTGCATGCCCAGGTCGTAGCGCCCGATCGCTACGGAGGTGTGCTGTCCGGTGCGGATGCGGTGGTGTTTGTGCCTGCGACGGCGGCAGCGTTTCGGCGGCGTGGTTTTGATCATATGGAGGCCATTGCGCGCCCATTTTGCGAGCTGTCGGGTGTTCCCTTGCTCGATGCTCTCGTCAAGTACGGGCATGGCGACCAGCGCGAACTCGGTCGTGAGGAGCGCCGCGAGCGTGTCCAAGGCATGTACGAGACGGTTGAGGACGTGCGGGGCCGCCGCCTGCTGCTTATCGACGACGTTATCACCACGGGTGCGACGATGGCAGCGGCTTCGGCGGAACTCAAGCGCGCCGGCGCCGCGGCCGTTGATGGCCTCGCTATCGCACGCGTTTGGTAGGGGTGATTCGTGTGGCGGTAAAGATTGAGCGGTGCAACGAGCCGACAGGCGAACAGCTAGCGGCTTCCATAATCCTAACAGGCGCCTCGGCGCTACGCATGATGCGCGCCGAGCGCCGGCAGATGGGCTACATCGGCTGGAAGGACCTTGAGCCCGAGGAGGAGCGCCGCGTGCTGTGTACGTCATCGCCTTCGACCGAGGATATCTATCTTCCCGACCTGGTGCGAATTGGAGCCAAAAGCGGCGAGGTGCAAGAAGATCTGTGCTTGCTGGTGGGATCTGCGGCGCAGCGCCGACGCATGCCTGGCGTGGGCTGGTCCGTGTGTTCCGGGTTGCCTGTCGGCTCGATTCTAGAGGTGGAACCGGGGGTGTACAGCCTATCTCCCGAGGCCCTTTGTGTTGCCGTCGCCCGCGAGGTCGGCTGTATCCAGGCGTTTGCCCTGGCCCAAAAACTGTGTTCCAAGATTTCACTGAGCGATCGCGGGAAGTATCTGCCTCCCTACACCTCGCCTGTTGCGAATAGACTTGCAAAGGACAAGGACCAACCGGCAGACGTGGGTTACTTTGAAGTCGAGCCGGTGCTGACGCCCGATCGCCTGGCAGATTACCTCGCGGCATGTAAGGGGAGTGCGGCCAAACAACTGCTACGCCTGTGTCCCTACCTGTCAGAAAACCTGCGCTCACCCATGGAGTGCATCATGCTCGCTCTGTTTTCGCTTCCGTTTTCCTATGGCGGATTTGCCTGCGGTCCCTTTAAGACCGACTACAAGATCGAGTTCGATGACCGCGCGCGGGCAATCTCGGGGATGCCGCATGCAGTTTGCGATGCGTATCAGGAAGCAGCCCAGTTTGACCTGGAATACAACGGTGAGCTGGGCCATTCCTCCCGGAGGGGACGTATCCATGATGAGAAACGCAACACGGGCTTGATTACTATGGGAATCGAGGTCGCGACGGTCAATAACGAGATGCTCTGCGACATGGAAGCGATGGAAGCGCTCGCATGGCGCATCCACCAGCGTATGGGTAAGCGATATCAGAATCGCGTAGAGGCTCGTCGAAAGAGGCAAGATGCTCTGCTGAATACGCTCCGAGCGTGCTTTGGGCTCAAACCAGCGTAAAACTATGGCTTTATAGGGGGTCTGTTTATATGCTCTGTGCAAAAAACGGCAAATATGAGTACTGTTACTAGATTAGTGACAGCAAAAACAAAGAAACTTGGGCCGATAATCTGGATTCAGCGAAGAGATAATAAACGAATGTGGAATATCTTGGCGCCAAGCAGGCTGTGCGGAACTCAAAAAGGGCTCGTGAGGCGGTAATACGCTGCTACTAAATTGGTAACAGTACTCATATTTGCCGTTTTTTGCACACGGCACCCTGAGACGGGTGCCCCGGAGCTCCCCGTAGGGGAGCTCCGGGCTTCATAGGGGCACGAATGGTCCGCTCCGACCCGCAAAATCTGTACTCGCGATGCGAATAACGCCCCTAACCTTAAACTTTAGCTTGAACTTAGCTATAATGCGCTTCGTTCCTACCAGGCTGTGGTTGCGGACGGACGAAATGCCCGTCCTAGTCCAAGACAGACGCGGTCAAAGGGATCCACGTAAGCGACCGCGTGCGCGCGGCGCGATCATGGCGCGTCCTAGATGTAAGCCGCACCGTCCGTTCTACTTTCTTTGGGGCAATACCGCCTCGCGGGCGAGCGGGCCAGTCGTGAAGGTGGCTGCGGCCTCCCGAGCAAACACCCCGGTGCGCAAGTGTGGGGTCAAATACCAGGTCAGCTGGTGGGAACAACCTGATATTCCGCGCAACGCACGGATCGTATACGACACAGAAGGCAGGGTAGTGGACATGGTGAGGGGCAGCTTGATGCACGCGGCTCGGTTAGGTGCTGGGACCGCAGCGGTCATCGCCGTTTTGGGCCTGAGCGGATGCGCGTTCAACCCGCTGTCTACGTTCACGACTCCCACGATCGAGCAGATCGAGTACGAGACGGTCACGCCGGCGGTGTCGGACGATGCCCTGGTCACTCCCGGAACCCTGACGGTTGCCCTCGATACTTCCGATGCGCCGCAGGCCATGCAGGGCGCCGACGGCGAGCTCACGGGGTATGCGGTTGACGCCGCCCGCGCCCTTGCAAGCCGCATGGGCCTTAAGGTCGCCTTTGTCGATGCGTCCTCGACAGGTTCCGCGCTCGGCGACAAAAAGGCCGATATCTTTATCGGCGAGATTAACTCCACGGACGGGGACATTAGCTCGCTCGGCACCTGCCTGTACGATGCCACTTCCGTGTTCGGTAAAACTAGCGATGGTGGGTCGCTAAGCGTTTCCACCGATACCCTTAACACGTCCACCCTGGGCGTTCAGGCGTCCTCGGCCTCGCAGGAGGCGCTTGCTAAGCAGAGCATCACCGCCAACCAAAAGACCTACTCCAACATCAACGAGTGCTTTGAGGCGCTCGAGTCCGGCGAGGTCGACTATGTGATCTGCGACTCCACGGCCGGCGGCTACCTTGCACGCCTGATGAGCGAGATCTCCTATGTCGGTGCGCTCGAGGCACCCTCGACGCTTGGTGTTGCGGGCCTCTCGTCCAATGACGAACTGTGTCGTGCCGTGAGCGATGCCCTCGACGGTATTACGGCCGACGGCACGCTCGAGGTGGTCCACTGCGTCTGGTACGGCACGATGCCCTACGACCTCACCACTAAGACGGTTTCGGGCGCTAACGTGCAGCCGGGCGACTCTGAGTCCAGTGAGACCGCATCCTCCGGCAGCGAGTCCTCCGATTCCAACAATGAGACCGCATCCTCCGAGGACAAATCGTCCAGCCAGGAAGGCACCATCACCGACGACGACATTAACAAACTTAATAGCTAGTTATTGCTAGGGGTGGTGTCTCCTATACGTTGGAAAGGACGCCTCTTCACGGTTTCAACACGCACTGCCGGGCTTCCCCAATAGGGGAGCCCGGCTATTTCATCCCTATAAAACCAGCAGGTCAAAGCCAATTTTCGGGACCAAATACAAAGCCGTCGGCTCCCTTCTATAGCGCACTTTGCCACAGAAAAGTGCGAGACTTCGGTATGCGGTATCAAGCAATCGTTATTCGGGTCTTTGGGAATCCGCGTGATTAAATGCACGGCAATGGGTACATAGCCAGTACAGTAAGTCCCCGAGGCAGATTGGAGCCACGTATGGATATCAAGGTTTCTGGACGCAAGACGACGGTAACCGATGCTCTGCGTGCGCATGTGGATGAGAAGATCGGCGAGGCGCTCAAGGTTTTCGATATCGAGCCCATGACGGTCGACGTTGTACTTCGCTATGAGAAGAACCCCTCGAACCCCAACCCGGCAATCGTCGAGGTTACGGTTCGCGCCCGCGGTTCGGTGATTCGCGTTGCCGAGCACGGTGCAGATATGTACGCCGCCATCGACCTCTCCGCCGATAAGGTCACCCGCCAGCTGCGCAAGTTCAAGACCAAGGTCGTGGACAACCGCCAGGGTGGTGCCAGCGCAGCGGATGTTGCACCGGTCGAGCGTGTCGAGGATCTGGCCGACCTGCTGCTGCCCGAGGAGGAGGACGACCTGCTCGTCCGCGAGAAGGTCATCGATGTCACCCCGATGACTGAGGAGCAGGCGCTGGTGCAGACCGATCTGCTCGGCCACGACTTCTACGTGTTCGAGAACGCGACGACTGGCCTCATCAATGTGGTGTATCACCGTAAGAATGGTGGATATGGCATCATCAAGCCCCGTATCGAAACACTTGACGAGTAAAATACGTTAACTTGCATGAGTTAACGGCTGGCGGCCATCCCATGCGGGTGGCCGCCTTTTTACGTAAGGAGTCGCTTTGATGGACAAGGCTGCATCCGCCGGCCATTCTGACCGCTGCCGCATCGTCGTCGATACCTGCTGCGACTTTAGCCCCGAGGTCGCCGCGAACCTCGATGTCGATATCTTGGGCTTCCCCTTCATTATCGATGGCGAGGAGCGCACGGACGACATCTGGTCGAGCATGAGCCCTAAGGAGTTCTACGACCGCATGCGCGCCGGCGCCCGCGTGTCCACCTCGGCCGTGTCGCTCGGTCGCTATATCGAGTTCTTTACCGAGTGCGCAAAAGAGGGCACGCCCACGGTCTACCTGTGCTTTACCTCGGCGCTGTCGTCGAGCTACAACTCCGCGTGCCAGGCGGCGGACGCCGTGCGTGCCGAGTATCCCAACTTTGAGCTGTACGTGGTCGACAACGCTCTGCCCTGCGCGACCGGCGCGCTCTTGGCGCTCGAAGCCGTGCGCCAGCGTTCGGCGGGACTGACCGCCAAGCAGCTGGTCGATTGGGCAAACGAGGCAAAGACCTACGTTCACGGCTACTTTACGCTCGAGAGCTTCGACGCACTGGCTGCCGGCGGCCGCATTCCGCCCGCGGCGGCACAGCTCACGGCAAAGCTCGACGTCAAGCCCGAGCTCTCCTACGACCTGGCCGGCTCGCTGTCGCTGATCGGCGTCAACCGCGGCCGCAAGAAGGCGCTCAAGTCCATCCTCAAGTCGTTCCGCGAGAACTACGTGCCCGACCGCACCATGCCCATCGCCATCATGACGGCCTCGGAGACGATGTTCTCGGAAGCGATCAGCTCGATGTTGCGTTTCTGACGGGCGTATTCCGCCTCGATTGCCTTGCCGACCTCGGGATCATGCTCGGTGATAAACTTCATAACTTCATTGACCATTCAAAAGCCCTCCTTAAATTTTAGTAAGACAGGATTTCCGGCAGAGCGCTGTCAG
>CAJMRD010000077.1 GCA_905215725.1 uncultured bacterium
TGGCGTGGCGGGCGAGCTCGCCGACGCACAGCCGCTTGCGGGTCTGACCTTCGTGCTCACCGGCACGCTCGTCAACCGCACCCGCGACGAGGCAGGTGCGGCGCTCAAGGTACTCGGCGCCAAGGTTTCGGGCAGTGTTTCAAAGAAGACGAGCTATCTGGTCGCCGGCCCCAAAGCGGGCTCCAAGCTCACCAAGGCCGAGCAGCTCGGCGTACCCGTGCTGGATGAGGCGGTACTTGAACAGATTTTGGCGACGGGTAGGGTCCCGGAGGCATAATGATTTGTTGAGGAACTGCGCAGAGGCTCAGTTCCTCAACATCTCCTTATAGTGTTTGCCTGTTCAATTTCGATATCGTTTCCCTCGTATGATCCAGATGCGTCTACCGACTCAAAGCGTGAGTAGGAAACTCTTGTCCCAACTTTGATTTGGGAAAGCTTGTCTTTGATTCGGCCAGATGAGGGGAATGTAATCCGGGTTTGCTTTCCAGCGTCGGTGTAGCGGGGACTGTTGTCTGTTTGGATTACGAGTTCCGTTCCCTCAATAGAATGAACGCTGCCGGCTCCAAAGACAAGGTAATCATCTCCTCCGCTATAGCGGGCTCTATCTGTGCATGAAGAAACGGATGCAAACATAGCGAAAATCACCAATATCGTAACCAGGGCAAAGGCCGTGGTGCCATAGCATTTTGATGGTGCCATCCGGTCTACCAAAAGACTGTTCCGTTCAATTTGACCATATTGGGCGTTGCATAGTTAATCGCTCGGGGATAAGTGTTCCATCCGTCGAATACTTCGAGCCACTGCAGTTCGATGCCAGAGCTTCCATTATGCCCAGTAAAATAGCCAGTTACCGTGACTGTATGACCTGATAGTTCGACGGATCCTTCACTGTTTCGGCTGTTGATCCACATATGATACAAGCCGATATTCCCTTGATCGATAGTTGCTCTGTACTGAGCGAATTGAGGCTGATAACCGAAAAATTGAGTATTAAGTGCTCTACCCTTTTGAGCGGCAAGACTTTTAAACGGAACAATTCCATCTGGGATGATCGTGCTTCCGTACTCGACGCCCTGATCATTGGTCTTATACGTTGTTGTGCCAGTGACGTTCCATATTTCTTTATAATAATCGGGATTAAATTGATTAGCGTTTGAACTGGTGAGACCGTAATGCATTGATACAGCGTACAAGGCAGAAACGACGCATGCATACTTATTAGTGCGGGCTTCAACTAATGATTCCGAGACTCCTCGGAACGGTATTCCGTTTAAATCGTCTATTTGGAAATGCAACATCAAGTCATCTTCATTGATAATGACTGCATTCCATGAAGTTGGGTTATTGCTTTGAGGTGCTATACCCTTTTCGGTGACAATCGGGACAGACCGTATATTGTTATAGTTGGTTACACAGTCTCTAGTTCCTGGCACCAAAGTTCCATATTCAATATCGTTGTACGAAATTAGTACGGTTGGGTTTGTGGCCTGTTGGCCGGAATAAGTTGAAATGGCGTTTGATAGAGAAGCTGAAATCGGAAGAATGGTATCGCCGAGGGTTATCTCCTTCAGAAGCCCAGGATATGATGCGTCAAGTATTAAATAACCGTAAGGGCTTCCTTCCCTTGTGACACTGATTTCATAGCCACAGATAAGGCCGATTTGTTGGCATACGGGAACGATTTGCTCGATCTCTAAGTTCGCGGATCCGTCGACGATGGGCAGCAGGGAAAGCGCGTAGTCTTGTGCTAGGTCTGATGTAAAAGCGACGGATGAGTTTGAGTCGGCAGCGAATACTCTTGTTGGGCGTGACGCGGATAAGCCGATGATCGAGGCTAGGCCGAGAAGAAACGAGCGACGTGATTGAACTCTGGGCATAATGTCTCCTGCCTATGGGGGGCAATATGCTGTCATTTTATTTGCTACATAATACAATCTAATTCGGATTAAGGTAAATGGATGGAATTGCTCGATAAATGGTAGTGATTAGCGGACCGGTATCGCGATCCTCGTCACATACGCCCCTGGGTCGTCGCTGATGATGTCGTCGATGAGGGCGATTTCGCGCGAGGGACCGGCGGGGGACAGGTCGCGCTCGTGCATGTAATCGAGTAAGCGCTCATAGCGCGGGGCCGCCTGACCGTGCGTGCCGCGGAAGCTGACCGTCAGACACCGCGCGGCGGGACGTACTTCGACATCGCCCAGGTAATCGTCCGTGTCATCGAGCAGCAGAAAGACCTCGTCATAGCCATCAAAGTCGCCGGTGGCGAGGCGCTTGGCGCTAATCCCAACGCCCAAGTTGCCCAGGAAGACAAAGGTCTCGTGCTGGCCCTTCTGCAGTTGACGAATCTGCCACTCCAGCGCATAGGCGTCGGTAGGCCTGACACGTTCGCGCAATACGGCGCAACGAAGCTCGGGCGCATCGATTGTGCAAATGGTATCGAGCTCGGTGTTCAAGGCATCGTGGAGCAGCGCAAGCCGGTTATCGATCTTGCGCGACACGCGCTCCAGCTCTCGGCGCTTGCGCTCGATGAGCTCCTGCTGCTGAGCCAGCTGCCGCTGCATAAGGTCCACATCGCGCGTGGTCACAAACTCACGGATTTGCGCCAAGGGCAAGTTGAGAACACGCAGGTGACTGATGGTGTTGAGAGTGGAGAGCTGCCGCGATCCGTAGTAGCGGTACCCACTCGCCGGATCGATGTGCGCCGGGTCCAGCAAGCCCATCTGCTCGTAATGACGTAGCGTCCCCACGCTCAGGTTAAACAGGCGCGCCACCTCGCCAATTCGGAGCAGGCCCTCGGTATGTTCAGTTGGCGAGTCGGTCATGGGACCGCTCCTTTCAATAGGGTCGGGGAGGGGCGCCAGACTCGCGTCGCCCCGCTACGCCACCAACTTGTCAAAAGCCCCGCGCCGGTTGAGCACGGTAAACGCGACAACACAGATGACCGCCGACAAAATCGATCCGCACGGCGAGGCGATGCCCATGGGAAACAACGTATCGGAATAGGCGTTCGACAGCAGCCACGCGCCCGGTACGCGAATGAGCGCCACGGCCAGCACGTTGTGCGCAAAGCCGATATAGCTCTTGCCGTATGCAGCGAAAAAGCCGCTAAAGCAAATGTGGATGCCGGCAAAAATCGCGTCGAAAATATAACTGCGCATATAGCCGGTGCCGGCGGCGACCACCGCGGCGTCCTTGGCAAAAAAGCCAATAAACGCCGGTGCCACCAGCCACATCAGCGCCGTGATCAGGCAGCCGTACACCACCGAGATCGTCATGGCATCTTTGAGTACCTGACGCGCGCGGTCACCCTTGCCCGCGCCGACGTTTTGCGCCGTGAGTGCGCTGACGGTGGCGCCCATGGAGCTCGGCACAATGAACAAGAAGCTGATCATCTTCTCGACCAGGCCCACGGCGGCGGCGTCGACCAAGCCGCGGTGGTTGGCGATGACGGTGATAAACATAAACGCCACCTGGATGCAGCCGTCCTGCACGGCCACGGGCACGCCGATCTTAAGAATACTGCCGAGCACCTCGGGCTGGGGGCGCAGGTCGCTGCGCTTAACGTGGATGTTCGTGCGGCGGCTCTTAAGCCACACGAGCGCGAGGGCAACGCTGGCTGTCTGCGCGGTCACCGTGCCGAGTGCCGCGCCCACGGGGCCGAGCCCCATGTGCCCGATAAACAGAAAATCGAGCGCGATGTTGATGATGCATGCCACGCCGATCACGTACATAGGCGAGCGCGAATCGCCCAGCCCGCGAAAGATGGCCGAGAGAATGTTGTACGCGGCGATGCATGGAATGCCGATAAAGCAAATGCGCAGGTAGGCGGCGGTGCCTTCGACTGCCTCGGCCGGCGTGCCAATGAGTGTCACGATCTGCGGGCACAGTGCGAGCAGGACAGCGGCCAGCACCACCGAGACACCCATAAAGAGCGTAATGGTGTTGCCGATGGCGGTCTCGGCGCGGTCAAACCGGCGTGAACCCACAGCGTGGCCGACGATGACCGTCGTTCCCATGGCCAGGCCCACGAGCGCCACGGTAATCATATAGAGCGTCTGCGCGCCATTTGCCACGGCGGTGATGCCGGCGGCGCCGCTAAACTGCCCCATCATGTACAGGTCGGCCATGCCGTAGAGCATCTGCAAAAAGTACGAGAGCATATAGGGCAGGGCAAAGACCGCGATGGTCTTAAGGACATTGCCGCGTGTGAGGTCGTGTTCCATGGGCGGGGCTTTCTGGCTTGGTTCGTTTAGCTACCAGTGTAGTGAAAACCCTACAACGATTGTAGAGTCAAGCTTTGTGTTGACGCCGGAGCGAAAAAAGTCTCGCGCACCATTATTCCGAGTGAATATGGACACACATCACGAGAACTCGCCGCCGGCGCTAACCTTGCAGAAAACGATTTCGGAATACTTGACACCATTATTCGGCGCGCAATAATACGTGCGTTTGCGAACAACGTTTGATGGGGGTTGAACCTGCGTGCGCAATCTCATAATACTGTTTTCCTATTTAGGGGCATACCGTCGCGATGCCATCCTCGGCGTGTTCTTTGTGTCGGTCGAGACGGTGCTCGAGCTGTTTATCCCGGTCATCATGGCCAACATCATCGATGTGGGCGTGCCTGCGGGTGATATCAACTACATGCTGCTGCAGGGCGCGTACATGTTGGTGTGCGCTGCGCTTTCGCTGGTACTGGGCTTGGGTTATGCCCGCACGTCCGCCCGCGTTGCCTCGGGCCTAGGCGCCAACCTGCGCGAGGCCGAGTACAAAAAGATTCAAACGCTCGCCTTTGGCAACCTGGACAACTACGACGCCAGCTCGCTCGTCACCCGCATGACCACGGACATCACCGTTATCCAAAATGCTGTGGGCAACGGCTTTCGCCCTATGGTGCGCGGCCCGGTGACGCTTATCGTCGGCCTTATCTACGCGCTGATGCTGTCGCGCCCGCTCGCCACCGTCTTTGCGATCATCTTGCCCGTGCTGGCAATCGTACTGGGCGTCATCACCTATCGCGTCAGTCCGCTCTACCGCCAACTCCAGACCTCGATGGACCACCTCAACGGCGTGGTACAGGAAGACCTCACCGCCGTGCGTGCCGTCAAGGCCTACGTTCGTACCGAGCACGAGGAGGCCAAGTTCGACACCGTCAATACCGAGCTCGCCGGCACTGCGACGAAGACCTTTGGCAACGCGGTGCTCAACCTGCCGGTGTTTCAGCTGTCGATGTACGTGGCTGCGCTCTCCATCCTGTGGATTGGCGGCCGCATGATTCTCGCCGGCAAGCTGGGCGTGGGCTCGCTCACGGGCTTTATGAGCTACGTGCTGCTGATCATGAATTCGCTCATGATGATTTCCAACGTGTTTTTGCTGCTCACGCGCGCTCTTACGAGTGTGGGCCGTATCGCCGAGGTGCTCGATGAGGAGCCCTTTATCGCCAACCCCGCGGGAGACCTCGCGATTGCGGCGCCGGCGGACGGCAGTATCGAGTTTCGCGACGTTTCCTTTAAATACCGCGCGGATGCAGCCGAGGATGTGCTCGAGCATATCGACCTTCGCATCGGGAGCGGCTCGACGGTGGGCATCCTCGGCGGCACGGGCTCGGGCAAGAGCTCGCTTGTGCAGCTGATTGCGCGCCTGTACGACGCTACCGAGGGCGCCGTGCTTGTGGGCGGACGTGACGTGCGTGACTACGACCTCGCGACCCTACGCGACGCCGTGGGCATTGTGCTGCAAAAGAACGTGCTGTTTACGGGCACCGTGCGCGAGAATCTGCAGTGGGGCAATCCGCAGGCGTCGGACGATGAACTCCTCGCGGCTTGCCGCGCGGCGTGCGTGGACGAGTTCCTTGATCGCATCGGCGGGCTGGACGGCGAGTTGGGCCAAGGCGGCGCTGGTGTTTCGGGTGGCCAGAAGCAACGCCTGTGCATCGCGCGCACGCTGCTCAAGCATCCGTGCGTGCTCATTTTTGATGACTCCACCAGCGCGGTCGATATGGCGACCGACGCTAAGATTCGCGAGCACATCGCTCGGATTTCCGATACGACCGTGCTCATCATCGCCCAGCGTATCGCGAGCGTCATGGATGCCGATCGCATTGTGGTGTTGGACGACGGTCGTGTCCACGGCGTGGGCACGCACGAGGAGCTGCTGGCGGGCGACAACATCTACCAGGAGATTTACGCCTCGCAGATGGAGTTTGCGGGGAACGCGGACGCCGGCGACGGCAGCGACGATGGTTGCGCGAATGATCCGTTTTCCTCCGTCGCATGCGGATCACCCTTGGAAGGGGGTGAGCGCCATGCCTAAGACCGCAGCCCAAGCACGCCCGGCCGACCTCAAGCGCACTGTGCGTCGCTTGCTCTCCTACATGGGGCATGCCAAGTTCTCGTTGCTCGCGGTGGGCGTGCTCGCCTCCGTCGCCGCCATCGCGAGCCTCGCCGGCACCTACATGGTGCGCCCCATCGTTAACGGTTTGGCCACGGGCGGGGAGGAACTGCTTGCCAAGCAGGTCATCCTGACGGCGATCGTCTACGCTGCGGGCGTGCTCTCGGCCCTGGGCTACTCGCAGATTATGGTGCGCGCGGCCCAACACGTGGTGTCCGATATTCGCCGCGACCTGTTCGCGCACATCCAGACGCTGCCGCTCAGTTATTTTGACAGCACGCGCTCGGGCGACATCATGAGTTTTTTCACCAACGACGTCGACACCGTCTCCGAGGCGCTCAACAACAGCTTTGCCAACGTGATTCAGGCCGCCATTCAGGTCGTGGGCACCACGGCCATGCTCATCATCCTTAACTGGCAGCTCACGATTATCACGCTCGTGTGCGATGCAGCCATTGTGCTGTATGCGCGCTACTCGGGCGCGCGCTCTAAGCGCTTCTTTGCCGCCCAGCAGGCATCGCTTGGCGACCTGGACGGATATATCGAAGAAATGGTCTCGGGCCAAAAGGTCATCAAGGTCTTTAACCGTGAGGCAGCGAATGTCGCCGGCTTCACCTGCCGCAACGACGAGCTTCGCCGCACCGGTACCGCCGCCGTGAGCTATGCCAACTCCATGGTGCCCATGACCGTCGTGATTGGCTACGTCAACTATGCCATCGTCGCCGTGGCGGGCGGCATGCTCTGCATCAAGGGGCTCGCCGATGTGGGCGCACTTGCAAGCTACCTGGTCTTTGTGCGCCAGGCCGCCATGCCCATCAACCAGTTTACGCAGCTCGGCAACTTCTTGCTCAACGCGTTGGCCGGTGCCGAGCGCCTGTTTGCCGCCATGGACCTTGAGCCCGAGGTGGACGAGGGCTGCGTGGAGCTGGTGCAGACGGGCGACGCCGCGTGGGCGTGGAAGATTCCCGAGGGCCAGGGTGTGGGCACGTATGGACATCTGCACGATGTGGCCTCAGTCGATGACGCGGGCCGTGCGGTGGCCGCCGACGGCACCGAGCTCACGTGCGGCCTTGTCCCGCTCGCCGGCGACGTGCGTTTCCATGCCGTGGACTTTTCCTACGTGCCGGGCACGCGCGTGCTCACGGACCTCAACCTGTTCGCCAAGCCGGGGCAAAAGATCGCCTTTGTTGGCTCGACGGGCGCCGGAAAGACGACCGTCACTAACCTTATCAACCGCTTCTATGAGGTCGATGATGGCGAGATCACGTACGACGGCATCGACGTCAAGCACATTGCCAAGGCCAGCCTGCGCGGGTCGCTCGGCATTGTGCTGCAGGACACGCACCTGTTTAGCGGCACCATTGCGCAGAACATCCGCTTTGGCAAGCTCGACGCGACCGACGAGGAGGTGCGCGCCGCTGCCGAGGCAGCCTGCGCCGACTCGTTTATCCGCCGCCTGCCTCAGGGCTATGACACGCTCGTGACCGCCGATGGCGCCAACCTGTCGCAGGGCCAGCGTCAGCTGCTCGCCATCGCGCGCGTGGCCGTTGCCGACCCGCCGGTGCTCATCCTGGACGAGGCCACGAGCTCCATTGACACGCGTACCGAAAAGCTCATCGAGCGCGGTATGGACCGCATCATGCGTGGACGCACCACGTTTATGATTGCGCACCGCCTGTCCACCGTCCGCGACGCCGATGCCATCATGGTCCTCGAACACGGCCGCATCATCGAGCGCGGCACGCACGAAGAACTGCTCGCCCAGCACGGCGAGTACTGGCAGCTGGCGCATGGCTTAAAAGAGTTGGATTAACCCGTTCGAGCACGATACTTTGACCCCTCCGTGCCCCTCACCTCGCCTCAAACCGCCACAACATTCGACGTTTTTTGCCAAAATCGGGAAAAGCATCGAATGTTGTGATGGTTTTTCTGCCGCTCGACCGGGTGGAATTGCTTTCTTGCGCACGAAGGTGTGCGGATCCGTGGGCAGGGGAATAAGGTTGGTTATCCGACTCCATTGGAGGGCTCATGGACCTGCCGATCGTCCTGTCCCATAAGACTGCCTGGCTATACCACAACGTGGCGCGCCCGTCCGAGCCGCTCTCGCGAGCAAGCAGCCTATACGATGAGGACTCGCTTGCTAACGAGGCGGAGCCGACCGCGGGCCTGCCCAAATTGGGACTCGATGCCAAGGGACTGAGGGCTTCAACGGCAGTTGGGATCGTTACCGACTATCTGGTTTCGCTCGGTATTCCACGAGAAGAGCTCGATCATATCGACACGCTCGTCAACTTCGATTTTGAGCGCTCGACGCCGGCTGGATTTAGGTGCCACGTGTTTGGGGCGCCGGTACCTTCAGACCATCTTATCGAGGTGGCAGAGGGCCTTCTGGTGGTTGATGAGGCCATGTGCTTTGTCCAAGCGGGTTCGTGGATGAGTGAGTCCGAGCAGCTGGAATATGGCTACGAAATCTGCGCCCGATACCATTTGAATCACCTGTCGACAGGCGATTATATCGAGATGGGGCAGAGGTATACCGTTGCCGACTTGATTGCCTATTGCAATGAGAACCGATCTCGCCAGGGGGCTATACGCGCGGCCGCCGTGCTCAAGCGCGTGCACGATGGCGCGCGGTCGCCCATGGAGACGGCCACCGCAATCATGGTCGTAGCAAAACGTTCCCAGGGAGGGCTGGGATACGCCAAGATCGAGCTCAACCATCGGGTCGATGTTCCCAACGAGTTCAAGTATCTTGCTAAGGCCGGGTATTTCGAGATCGACGTATATGCGCCTGCGAGCGGTACGGGGATTGAATACAACGGCTCGGACCATCTTGATAAACAGCGCAGCGCGTCGGATGCGGAGCGTATGACCGTGCTGAGCGCGCTGGGCTTTAGGATGATCGTCCTCACCGGGACTCAGTTTGCCCATCAGCTGCAATTGCACCGGGCGATGAACGCCATCGCGCTCGCTATGGGCCTCAAGTGCGACCGAAGCGAAGCGTTCCAGAAGCGGCAAAACGACCTGCGAGAATTCGTGATTCGGCACTGGGACGGCGGCCTTTAGGGACGCTTTGGTCCTTCTGCGGGGTGCCGTGGGCAGGCAAACCATCACAACATTCGACGTTTTTTGCCAATATCAGGAAAAGCATCGAATGTTGTGATGGTCTGTGCTGAGGATGGGCTTGGGAAGCCGGTCTTGCACGAAGCGACCTGTCCTGTCGTACGGGTGTCGGCATGATTCTCTCGTGAGGTATTATGTTTTCCGAAGAATAAAACGCCGCGTGAGGGGAGGGCTGCGTGGACGGGCACGTGCAACATGACGGCTTTGGCCGCGATATCAACTACCTGCGCATTGCCGTTACCGACAAGTGCAATTTCCGCTGCATTTACTGCATGCCGGCCGATGGCGTGGCGCCCCGTGCACACGATGAGCTACTCAGTGCCGAGGAAATCGCCCGCTTTGTGCGCCTGTGCGACTGCTACAACATCCCGGTCGTGACGCTTGTCAACACCGCGGGACAGACCACCGTGGACGAGACGAACAACGCCCCCTCCATCGCGGCGGCGGCCGAGCTCATCTACGCCTATGCCGAGGCGGTCGTGCCCAAGGTCTCCGTGCTGTGCGGACAGGCCGTCGGCGCGGCGTACGCGGCCATGGGCAGCAAGGGCAATGGCGCGGACGTGGTCTATGCCTAGCCCAAGGCCTTTGTCCCGCCGATGAACGCC
>CAJMRD010000078.1 GCA_905215725.1 uncultured bacterium
GAACGGTCTTCTGGCCGAGGTACAGGCCCAGACCATGCTCAGCGTTATCCTCGAACAGGGAGTTGCACCATGCAGGACCATGGCCGCTGTCCTTGTTGACGGTGTACGGAGAGATGGAAGCGGTACCGCCCCAGATAGAGGAGCAGCCGGTAGCGTTGGAGATGTACATCTTCTCGCCGAACAGCTGAGTGATCAGGCGAGCGTAAGAGGTCTCGGCACAGCCTGCGCAGGAGCCAGAGAACTCCAGCAGGGGCTGGTTGAACTGAGAACCAATGACGGTGTCATCAGCAAACTTGCTGGGCTTCTTGGAGATGTTGGCGACGCAGTAGTCGAAGACTGCCTGCTGATCGGCCTGGCTCTCCTGAGGAACCATAGCAATTGCCTTGGTGGGGCAGACGGTGACGCACTCGCCGCAGCCCATGCAGTCCAGAGGAGAAACAGCCATCACAAACTTGTACTCGTTTGCGGGGCGGTTGTCACGGCTCTTGGTCTGAGCAGGAGCAGCTGCCAGCTCGTCAGCGGTCAGCTGGAAGGGACGGATGGTAGCATGAGAGCAGACGAATGCACACTGGTTGCAGCCGACGCACTTGGAAGCATCCCACTCGGGAACGTTCACAGCGGTGCCGCGCTTCTCGTATGCAGATGCGCCCTGCTCCCACTCGCCGTTTGCATTTGCAACGAAAGCGGAAACGGGCAGGCTGTCGCCGTCCATACGAGCGATGGGCTCCATGACATCACGGATCTGCTTGACCAGCTCCGGACGGCCGGTGAGAGCCTTGGGAGCGAGATCAGCCTCGGGGTTGGACCAGGAAGCGGGAACGTCGACCTTGTGGATTGCGTCAACACCAGCATCGATGGCCTTCCAGTTCATCTCAACAACGTCCTGGCCCTTCTTGCCGTAGCTCTTCTGAGCTGCCTGCTTCATGAAGTTGACAGCGTCCTCGATGGGCATAACGTCAGCCAGCTTGAAGAAAGCGGACTGCAGGATGGTATTGGTGCGCTTGCCCATACCGATCTCGATAGCCTTATCGATGGCGTTGATGGTGTACAGCTGAATGTTGTTGTCAGCAATGTACTTCTTGGCCTCAGCGTTCAGGTGCTGGCCCAGCTCCTCATCGGTCCACTGGCAGTTGATCATGAACACGCCGCCGGGCTTGACATCCTGGACCATCTTCATGCCCATGTGGATGTAAGCGGGGTTGTGGCAGGCCACGAAGTCAGCCTGGTTGATGTAGTAGGGGCTGCGGATGGGCTTGTCGCCGAAACGCAGGTGGCTGATGGTGACACCGCCGGTCTTCTTGGAGTCATACTGGAAGTAAGCCTGAATGTACTTGTCAGTATGGTCGCCGATGATCTTGGTGGAGTTCTTGTTGGCACCGACAGTACCGTCGCCGCCGAGACCCCAGAACTTGCACTCGATGGTGCCTTCCGCCGCGGTGTTCGGGCAGTTCTTGTCCTCGGGGAGGGAGAGGCCAGTCACGTCATCGACGATGCCGATGGTGAACTGACGCTTCATCTCGTCCTTCTTCAGCTCGCTGTAAACGGCGAAGACGGAAGCGGGCGGGGTATCCTTGGAGCCGAGACCGTAACGGCCGCCGATGACCTGAATGTCGGTCTTGCCGGCGTTGGCGAGCGCGGTGACGACGTCGAGGTACAGGGGCTCACCCTGTGCGCCGGGCTCCTTGGTGCGGTCGAGGACGGCGATCTTCTTACAGGTCGCGGGAATGGCCTCGATCAGGCGCTCGGCCTTGAACGGACGGTACAGGCGGACCTTGATGAGACCGACCTTCTCGCCGTGGGCATTGAGGTAGTCGATGACTTCTTCGGCCACGTCGCAGATGGAGCCCATCGCGATGATGACGCGGTCGGCGTCGGGCGCGCCGTAGTAGTTGAACAGCTTATAGTCGGTGCCGAGCTTGGCGTTGATCTTATCCATGTAGGATTCAACGACCTCGGGCAGCGCGTCATAATACTGGTTGCAGGCTTCACGATGCTGGAAGAAGGTATCGCCGTTCTCATGAGAGCCGCGCATATGCGGATGCTCGGGATTGAGGGCGTGCTCACGGAAGGCCTTGACGGCGTCCATGTCGCACATCTCGGCGAGGTCCTTATAATCCCAGACCGCGATCTTCTGGATCTCGTGGCTGGTGCGGAAGCCGTCGAAGAAGTTAAGGAACGGGGTCTTGCCCTCGATGGCGGCAAGGTGAGCCACCGGCGAGAGGTCCATGACCTCCTGGACGTTGCCCTCGGCGAGCATGGCGAAACCGGTCTGGCGGCAGGCCATGACGTCGGAGTGATCACCGAAGATGTTCAGGGCGTGGGAAGCGACGCAACGCGCGGAGACGTGGAAAACGCCCGGGAGCTGCTCGCCTGCGATCTTGTACATGTTCGGGATCATCAGGAGCAGGCCCTGAGAAGCCGTGTAGGTGGTGGTCAGAGCACCGGCGCCCAGCGAACCGTGAACGGTACCGGCTGCACCTGCCTCGGACTCCATCTCGACGACCTTGACCGGGGTGCCGAAGATGTTCTTGCGACCCTGGGCCGCCCACTGGTCGACATGGTCGGCCATCGGGCTGGACGGCGTAATGGGATAAATTCCCGCTACCTCGGTGTACGCATACGAAACATATGCGGCCGCCTCGTTGCCGTCCATAGACTTAAACTTACGCGCCATATACCCCTCTCCTCTCATATAGGTATACAGGCCCCGGCGATCGCCGGGATATTGGCGTGATGGGATTTTCGCTGTTGCTTCCAATCATCTGGCAGGCAGACTGAGCAGCAGGTACATGGCGTGGAGAGAAGGCATGCCAAGGCGAGGAGGGCTGCACGCGCTCCACAGGCCCAGCTACCCGTCTTGCACATGACCGAGCGCCGCAAAGGCCGCATGTCAGATGCTCCCGGGCACGCCCCGGCGATGGGAGGCGCCCGCAACGGAAATCCGCATGCGGGTTTATTGTACCCCGCCGTCAAGCCATATTTCGGCAAATATAGGTGGCCGGTAAAGGTTTACCTCGGGTGACTATTGTGCGCCCGGCACCGACGGACACAGTCCCCTGGAACCCCACAGCAGTTGCGGTGAAATAGGGACTGTTTTTGCTGTTAACGGCCTTAATCAGTCCCTATTTCACCGCAACTCATTGAGGGGATGAGTTAGAGGGCACCGAGGAGGATGGCGTAGGTGGTGGATTCGCCGAGTTTGAGCTCGTCGCCGGGGCTGAGCCGGGCGGAGCGGCCGGGCTCTACTTGAATACACACGCTCGTGGCCCCGTTTACCACCACGGTGCCGTTCGTGGACGACAGGTCCTCGACAAACCATGTGCCAGAATCGTCGCACCAGTATGGGCATGGCGGGCCGAGACGTCGTCACCGACATCGGTGATGTCGCCCTCCCCCGTTGCCAGCGCGCCGATCTCGACGCCTTCCTCACTCGGCTGAATCCAGCGCGGGGCGCTCACCACGTAGCCGTTTTGCACGCGCAGCAGTCCCAGCGGATGCGCCGGCGCGACCTCGTGCTCGCCCACGACCGAAGATGTGCTCAGCGAGCGCGGCGTCGACGTGGCGCCGCCACAGGTCGCATGAGCGTAGTCGATGGCATAGGTCACCGACGAACGGACATCTGCCGAGCAACCCACGGCGACAAACAGCACCAGGATGGCCTCGGCGCGCTCGGCAGGCATGAGTTCAGCCGCCTGCGGCAGGCGCTCGAGCGCATTGCGATAGAGATTCGTGTCCTGGTGGCATTCCTCGAGTGCCCGCACCATGGGCTCGCCAGCGGGGCCGCACACCATATTGGTCACGGCCGCGGCGTCCATGGGATTGCGACGGCGCAGGGCCAGCTGCGACATAATGCGCGCGGCCGAGGTGCCGTAATCGGCAAAATAACGTTCCTGCAGCGTGCCGACCGGCGCGCGCACGATAAAGCGCGAAACCCAGGAGCGATCGGCGGCACGGCTCTGCGGACTGCGGCCGTCGGCGAGTGGGCGGCTCGAGAGCACCAGGCCGCACAGTTCGATATGGCTCAGGTGCGCTGCGCGCTTAAAGATGTCAAACATTGCCCCGCACGGGGTGAGCTCAGCTTGAGAAGCCATGGCTTAGCCCTTCTTGGTCGCAGAGATAGTGTCGGATACTTCGGCCGACCCGCCAAAGGCGCGGGCAGCCGCGGCTCCGCCGGCAAGCGGCGTCGCCATGGAAATTTTCGCACGTCGTGCTGACACGACGGGAAGCTCAAAGGCAAACCCCATCGCCAGCAAAAACCACGTGAGCGCATAGGTTGCAATTATGGCGGCCACCAGGCCCCCCGCCACGGCATGCTGGGAAAACACGGCACATGCGAGTGCGGCCAGAGCCGGAACCTCGCAGGCGGAAAGGGCCAACACGCCCTGCAGGAATCCCGCACGGCGGTCGCGTGCCAAGGCCCCGGCAGCGATGCCCACCATGCCCGGCAGCGCCAACGCCAGCGCGGCGATAATGGCCGGCAGCTTCCCGGACCACATAAGCGGTCCCACGACGAGCGTCACATGGGCGCCCGACGCCAACAGCGCCGCTGATACCACGACCACAGTCCAAAGCACGCCGCATACCGCCGTCGCACCAACCATCGCCGTACGCCGGACTGTGTGCCCCGATACCTCCATCGGGCACGGCATGAGCGGCTCGGCGCGAAGCGAGCGGGCGACATTTTGCGCATAGTGGTCGCAAAATGCCGAGAGCGCCGCCTCCACCGCAGCCGGCTCGGGACGATCTTCCTGATGGCAGGACAGGCAGGCCATCACCACGTCGAACAGCTGGGCATCGACAAACGCCAGCGCATCGCGTAGCTCTTCGGAATCCGGCTCAAGCCCTAGCTGCTGGGCCTGCTCGGCCGCAGCGAGCGCCACATCGGGCTCGCGTCGCAGCAGCTGCGTCAAGTCGCAACCGGGCGCATGGGCACCAATGGGATAGTTGGGCAGCGTATCCATCTTGAGGCGGTAGGGGCTGGCGATATCACGCGTCTTCTTGCGCGAGCCCGAGGTCCCCGACGCGCCCGGTGCCGCCTCATACGGCGCGACGCCGGCGATGAGCTCGTAGACCACACTCGCCGCGGCGTACACGTCAATCGCCGGCGACATGCGCAAGGCGCGCAAGTCGGGAATATCATCGGTGAGCATCTCGGGCGGGGCATAGGCAACCGTCGCGCGACGCAGCGTGGCATAACGCTCCGTAAACGACGCCTTGCCGCCGGTACCGGCCACGGACGCAGGCTCGAGCGCCAGCGACGAGCCAAAGTCAATCAGGCACAGGTCAAAGGTGCCCTCGGCAAGCTGCCGGTCAAGCGGTAGACGCGCCGTACGCACCATAATATTAGCGGGCGAGATATCGCGATGGACAAAGCCCTCACCCACCAGACTCATACGGCAGAGCAGATCGAACAGGTCGCGACCCAGACGCGCCGCCACAAGCGGCGACAGGCGTCCGGCATCATCCACGGCGAGTCGCGAACGCAAGCGGGCAAGCGTCTCGCCCTCGACCCATTCCATGACAATTGCAGGCACACCGTCGACCTCGCCCCAGCCATAGAGGCGGGGAAAGCCCTTAAGGCCCGAAAGGGCACGATGGCATTCGTATTCCTCGCGAAACGCTGCCTTGAACTTGGCGACCAGCGCCTCGTGAGCGGCATCGTCGTCGAACTCATCGCGCGCCGGCAAGATGAGCTGCTTGAGCGCCACGGCCTCGCCTTGGGCGTTGACGGCACGCGTCACGCGGCCGATACCGCCACGGCGCATGGTGGCATCGTCGGCAAACAGCATCGTAAAACGACGCAGATAGGCAGGCAGTTCGTCCTGACCGAGCGCAATGGCCGGCTCAAACCCGTCGACACGCGCCAGGCGCAGGCCGACCATGGGATCGCGACCGAGTGATTGTGGTGTGGTGGATGCAAGATCGGTCATCATAGGGCAAGCGCCGCCACGTTATTGTTGAAGTTACCGAGCGCGACGTCATCATCGCCGTAATGGCCAACCCATTGACATAGGTTGGTGTAACAGCCCCACAGATTGGCATACTGCTGATACCACTTTGACCGGGGCGAGAATGTCTGACGACCGAACTCGGCTCGAATGACAAACATCTCCCCGACCAGGCTGTCGCACGGTCTGGGATCTCCCGTAGAGTTATAGGTCGAGACCACGTCATTGGCACGAGAAACATAGCCGTCGAGCATGTTGTACTTGGTCACAAGCCAACTGTGAATGCTCTCTTCCTCAGCAGCGGAAAGGCCACCGGAGTTTGCATCGTTGTCAGTGTTGCCGCCCATCGAGCCGCCGTTTCCAGACCCTCCGGTAGAGGAACCCGCCCCAGAGCCGCCGCCCGAACTCGATGAATCCGAGCCGGAGCCAGAATTATCCGAGCTACCGGGCTTTCCGGACTGCTGGGCGTCCTGCTCCTTTTGCTGCTCGACCTTATTCACCGTTGCCGCCACGCTATTGTTGGACAACCGATCGATGATCTTGGTGTTGGTGAGCACGATGGTTTTGCCATTGGCAAGCGTGACTTCGTTGTCCGGGGCCTCGGCGCCGTCCGCATCGTCGGTGCCAAACACAACATGCGCGACCACACTTGCCCAAGCATATCCAGTCGTGGTGCCCAAATCACTTTTGACCTCATGCCCCACGCGCGGTTCGCGTGCGGCATGCGCCTGCATCATGGACGGCACGGTCATGCCATAGGCAGAAACGCCAGCTATGACCAGCACCAGCGAGCACGATAGCAGTGCGTACGCCCGCGGCGCCAAGCCCAGTCGGCGTCGCATGCGCACCGCGGCGCCGCGCTTTGTCTGAGTGCCACCGGGCCGCATGCGTTCTCCTCCAACAAAAACACGCCGCTCAGAAGCGGCGCATTCATTCAAATCCATATTTGAGTGTATCAGCGAACCCAAAAGGTTGCGCAACGAATGGGCAAATTAAGGATGCGAGCGGAAGCGTCCATGCGATAAGCGGATACGAAGCATCTTTGTTGCACAACAAACTCACAGTCGCACGGGGAAATTATGACTACCCCGTGCGTCGCGAGGAAAACATACGGCAGGAGCAGGCTCGCCACCTAAATCGCGCGACGGGCCTCGATGGCGCGGCCAAGTGTAAGCTCGTCGGCATACTCCAGGTCGCCGCCCACGGGCAGGCCGCTCGCCAGACGCGACACCTCGACGCCCAGCGGCTTGATAGTGCGGGCCAGGTAGCTCGCCGTGGTCTCGCCCTCGATGTTGGGGTTGGTGGCGATGATGACCTCATGGATATCCTCGTGGCCCAGGCGCGCCAGCAGCTCGCGAATGTGCAACTGCTCGGGACCAATCTTGTCCATGGGGCTGATCACGCCGCCCAGCACATGGTACAGGCCATGGTAGCTGCCCGTGCGCTCGATTGCCTGGACGTCGCGCGGCTCGCCCACCACGCAAATGCGAGTGGTATCGCGCATCGGGTCCTGGCAGATGGAGCACTCGTCGGCCGTGGCGTAGTTAAAGCAACGGCTGCAAAAGTGGACCTCCTGCTTGACCTCCAGGATGGCCTCGGCCAGGCGGCGGGCCTCCTCGGCATCGGCCTCGAGCAGGTAATAGGCGATGCGCTGGGCCGACTTGGGACCAATGCCCGGCAGACGGCCCAGCTCATCGAGCAGTTTTTGCAGACTGTGATTCGCACTCATATATATGCGTGTCTTAGAACGGCATGCCCGGGATGTTGAGGCCGCCGGTGATGGCGCCCATCTGCTTGTTGGCGAGCTCGTTGACGCCGCGGACGGCCTCGTTGACGGCAGCCATGATCATATCCTGCAGCATATCGACGTCCTCGGGATCGAGGGCATCGGGATCGATGGTGAGGTTGACGAGCTCCATCTCGCCGTTAACGGTCACCTTGACCATGCCGCCGCCGGCAGAGGCGTCGACGGTCTGGGACTTGAGGTTCTCCTGCGCGGCGGCAAGCTGCTCCTGCATCTTGCGAGCCTGCTTCATCATCTGCTGCATGTTCATACCGGCCATGATGGCTCCTTTACGTGCGGCCGCGCGACAAGCTGCAAGGGCAGCCGGAGCACGGCGGGACTTTCAAACTCAAAAATCGTACCACGGCGCGCTGCGAGAGAGCGGGGCGGACGTGTTACCTCAGTCGATATACATGTCCTGGAGTGCAAGCCGCACCCATAGATTATGCAAAGTTGAATAATTCGCATCTGCATAATATTGAAAGCTAAATCTTGTAGAGCCGGAATCCGACATTTAATGCGTACCACTAAATGGCTAAATGCCGAGCCACTGCTCGAGGCGGCGCTCATGACGGCGGGGTATAATTTGATTGCAATAGATAGCAATTTGGAGGTGCCCCATGAATGCCCCCGACGTGCTCCAAAACATCCGCTCAAAACACCCCGTTGCATATGTGGTTCTCTATCTCTTTGTCGGCTGGGCATTGCTGGTTATCATCACCCATGCTATAGCCTTTGGAGCAGAACTACTGATAGCCAGCTCGGACCAGCCCGTCGTCAAATGGGAAGCGACCGATGAGTGCACCGACGGAACCCGAACCGTTTACTACAACAGCCCGTCCCTCTACCAAGAGTTCAAGGTCAAGATAAAGGACTCCAAGATTGTCGATGCCGAACTAGGCGCTTTCTTGACAATCGGAGCAACCGTCAACGCCGAGCAAGTCGAGCACACGGACAGCCATGCGACGTATCGTATCGACCTCAGCATCCTAGGCCGACCGTCACGTACCTGTCTGCTCGAATGCGAGATACGCGGCACCGCGTTGCACATGTCCGAAATACAGATGCGCCCGGGCAAAGAGATCTCTTCTTGAGCAGCATACCCGCCCGCACGGTTACTCCACCGGTTTGAAGATGGTGGACTGGCCGAAGACGCTGCGGATGAGGGCTTTGGCCTCGTCCTCGGTCTGCGGGATGCTCGGGGCTGCACCCTGATGGCCGAAGGGGCTGCCCGCACCGGGGTTGGACTCCCAGGGAGCTGCAGGAGCGCCCTCCTCTTTGGGGGCAGTTGCAGCGGACTTGGGCGCGGACGCCGCACCCGGCACGTCGAACGGAGGCAGATCGTCCCCGCTCGCATCGACAGCGAAGCCGCCGACCATAGCGTCGTCGTAGGGCACCTGCTCGGATTCCCACGGCGCGGACTGCGCGACAGGCTGAGCCTTGGGGGCAGCCGAGCGCTCGGGCGCACGAGGTGCGGGCTCGGTCGGGAGCTTACCCGTGGCAGGAGCGCCGGCGGGGTTGTCGGAGCGTAGCCAGGGGGCCTTGGCCAGGTCGGATGACTTGGGCGCAGGCGCGGCAGCGGACTTGGGCGCGGGGATCGGAGCAGCCGGTTTGGGCGCAGCGGGTTCAGGCGCCGACGGGGTCGGTGCCGCTACCGGCGCCGCTTTTGGCTGCGTCGCGCTGGCGCTCGAGGATGCAGGGGGCACCGAGGACACGGGTTGCGGGTCCGCAGATACCGCAGCCCGTGCAGATGGAGAATGCTCCTCATGTTGAGGAGCCGGCGTGCCACCCCCATCCAGGACATAGTCGACGGTACGACGACCGAAGACCGCGCAGACCGTCGGCAGGACCACCGACTGCGTATCGGCGCGACCGAGCATCTTGATGGCAAAAGTCGAACCCGCGGGGAACGAGACCGTGAGCTTGGAGCCGTCGTCGGCCGTGGCGCGGGCGTTGAGCAAAAGCCCTGCGTAGGAGGCCTGACGAGCCTTGACGCGCTCGACGACCTCGGCCCATTTGCGCTGGAGCTCGCCGGCGTCCTCAACCGCGGGGGTCTCGGCAGCACCGGCGGCGGCAACCTGGGCGGCGTTGTTGGGCTTGGACACCGACACGGTCGATGCAGCAGGCGCGGAAGCCGGAGCCGCAACGGGCTGAGGCGCGGGGGCCGGCGCAGGCTGAGGTGCAGGCGCTGCAGGCTTGGAAGCTGACACGGACGCAGGACGGGGCGCAGGCTGGGCAGCCGGAACAGCAGCTCCGCGGTCCCAAGGCATGCCACCCTGGCGCGCGGACGTAGCAGCAGGGGCAGCGGATGCCGCCGGAGCGGCAGCACGGGCGCCCGAAATGAGCGTCGGCTGTTGGGCAGCAGCGGGTACGG
>CAJMRD010000079.1 GCA_905215725.1 uncultured bacterium
TGCTGGGAAGGCCGCCGCGGCCGCCGCGGAGCCCGTCGAGGTACACGTCGCCTCGCTCAAGGGCCCGACGTCGATCGGTCTGGTGCAGTTTATGGACCAGGCAGCGAGCGGCGAGACGGATAACGAGTTCGACTTTGCGATCAGCGCCGCGGCCGACGAGATCGTGCCCAAGGTCATTCAGGGCGATGTCGACATTGCCTTGGTGCCCGCCAACGTGGCGAGCGTGCTCTACAACAAGACCGAGGGTGCGGTGCAGGTCATCGATATCAACACGCTGGGCGTGCTGAACGTGGTGACGGGTAACGCGGACGTTACTTCGTTTGGCGATCTGGCGGGCCATACCGTCTACATGACGGGCAAGGGCACCACGCCGGAGTACGTCATGAACTACCTGTTGGAGCGCGCGGGCCTGGCCGGCCAGGTGGCGCTTGAGTTTAAGAGCGAGCCCACCGAGGTGCTGTCGGCCCTGCTTGCCGATCCTTCTGCCGTGGGCGTGCTGCCGGAGCCGTTCAAGACCGCTACCATCGCAAAGGGCGAAGGCAAGCTGTCGGCTCCGGTAAGTCTGACCGATGTGTGGGATGAGCTGGCAGGTGACACGGGTTCGCGCCTGCTGACGGGCGTGACCGTGGTGCGCCGCGCGTTTGCCGAGGAACATCTCGAGGCTGTGGCGGAGTTCTTGAGCTGCCATGCGGCGAGCGTTAAGGCCGTCAATGCGGCGCCGGCAGACTGGGCGCAGGCCGTGGTCGATGCCGGCATCGTGGACAACGCCAAGATCGCCGAGAAGGCGATTCCCGGGTGCATGCTCGTGTGCCAGACGGGCAAGGATATGAAGGCGGCACTTAGTGGGTATCTGCAGGTGCTGTCCGACGCGGACGCGAGCGCCGTGGGTGGTAAACTTCCGGCTGACGATTTCTACTACATGGAGTAGCCCGTGCGTGCGTTTGCTCGACAAATGACAGAGCGTATGAAGGCGGTGACGGCAGCAGGTGCCGTTGCCGCCTTTTGGCTTGCCGTGTGGGTGCTGGTGGCGGGTCTCGTGGCGCAGCCGTTGATTTTGCCGGGGCCGGGCGCTGTTGTGGTGGCGTTGCTGCGGCTGGTGTGCGATGGCGGTACCTGGGCGATTTTGGCGGGCTCGGGCGCGCGGATACTGGGCGGGCTGGCTCTTGCTGCGGTGTGTGGTGGCGTGCTTGCCGGGATTTCGTCACGTTCGCGGGCGTTTGCGCACCTGGTTGCTCCGGCGCTTTCGTTTGTAAAGGCGACGCCGGTTGCCTGCGTGGTGGTCCTGCTGCTCATTTGGCTGGGGTCGGCGCGCGTGAGCATCGCCGTGGTCTTTTTGATGGCGCTGCCGGGCGTGTATTTTTCGCTGGTTGAGGGTTTGGCACAGGTTGATCAGCCGCTGGAGCAGATGTTTCGTCTGCATGGCGTGCAGGGTTGGCGTCTGTTTTGCGCCCATACCTGGCGCGAGGTCCTGCCGTTTGTGCTTTCGTGTGCGCGTGCCGTGATCGGCATGAGCTGGAAGGCCGGCGTGGCGGCGGAGCTCATCGGCATGGCGACGGGCACCGTGGGCGAACGCATCTATCAGGCGAAGCTGCTCATCGAGACGGCTGATCTGCTGGCGTGGACCGTGTTGGTCGTTGCCGCCTCGTGGGCGTGTGAGCGCGTGCTGGTGTGGCTGCTGCGGGTTTCGGGACCCGTGGCGTGGCGCGCGGCCGTGCGGGCACATGGGCATGGACTGCGCGGGCGTGCGGGCGGCTCTGCTGGTGGCGGGGCTGCGGCGGAGCTTGCGCTCGCCGTGGGCGACCGGGCACCCTGGGCTCCGGCGCTGGATGGTCTGGTGCTCAACGTGCCCGCGGGCGGGCGTATCTGCGTGATGGGCGCTTCAGGCGTGGGCAAGTCGACGCTGCTTTCGTTGACAGCGGGGGAGTGCGCGCCGTGCTCGATGGTGTTTCAGGATACGCGCCTGGTTGAGGACGCCTCTGCTTTGGATAACGTGCTGGTGTGCGCCGATGCACGCGTGAATGCCTCGAGTGCCGCTGCCTTGTTGCGCCTGCTGGTACCGGGGATCGATGTGCATGCCCGCGTGGCCGAGCTCTCGGGCGGGCAGCGCCGTCGCGTCGAGATTGCCCGAGCCCTGCTGTGTCCGGGCGGCGCAGTGATTCTGGACGAGCCCTTTACCGGTCTAGACATCGCTGCGCGCGACGCATGCACCGAGGTCGTGCTCGACTTGCTCGACGGCCGTATGCTGTTGCTTGCCACGCACGATGCCGCTGACGCTCGGGCCCTCAATATCTCGGACATCATTACACTCTAAAGACTTACTCAGCAACAAATTGATCCGTTTTTTCTCCGTCCCCATGGGGTCGGGTATGGTATTCTATCTGCGGGGTAATACTTAGGAATACCAAGTAATACCAACGCCGTAGAACAAACTCCAGATGCGGGCCAATCGGGTTGCCTTCACAGCCCGTCGCCCAGCCGCGCGGCCCGCATCTATCCGCACTACCGTTGTTTCAAAAAGGAAGCGCCATGGCAGAACACATGACCCCGGTTGTCGCGAAGGTCTTGCCCGAGGAAAAGGCGGCCTTCGCGGCGGCAACCCAGCTCGTGGGCACCACGCCGTCCAACGCCATCCGCATGTTCATCGCCGCCTTCAATCGCTGCGGCACCTTTCCGTTCGACATTTCGCCCAACGGGGCCTTTGGCGCTGCGCCCGATTCTCATCAACAATGACTGTCCCAAACTGCCGGCACTTGGGGACGTTCCTTTTCTGCCGGCAGTTAAGGAACGTCCCTAAGTGCCGGGTTTTGAGGAGGTTGGCATGCTCAATGCGATGATTTGGGCGCTTGCCTGTTTTGGTGTTGTTGCTGCCGATATTGCCCTGAGCATGGTTCTGTTTTCAGTTCTCGATGCCGTGTCGGTGCTGACGGGCTATCCGATCGACAATCTCGATATCCAATGGTTCCAGGCTGCCGCTCAGACGGCGTCATTTTTGATGGCGCTGCTGTGGTGGCGTTATCTGTGGCCCCGCTCCTTCATGGCGCGCCGGCAAGGCGAGCGCCCGCTCGGTGGGGGAGCAAGCGCGGCATGGAAGCGCATTGCCTGCGTTGTTGTGATCGGCCTATCCATGCAGGTGGTCATTAGCTACCTATGCGACGGCGTGCTGTCGCTGCTGCCCGAGGTCGCGGCAGACTATAGCGAGCTCGTCGAGGAAACGGGCATGGGCGATACCAGCCTTCTTGCCGTCCTGACTACGGTGCTTGGCGCGCCGTTTTGCGAGGAACTGCTGGTGCGCGGCATCATCTTTGAGTTTTCGCTGCGTGCGTTTAATCCACAGTGCCGTTCGCTCTGGAAGCGCCGGCGCCGCGCGAACGCGCAAGACGGCGCCATGGTGCCCTGGGCGGCCCCGAGTACCTGGGGCGTCGCCGCGGCAATCGTGCTGCAGGCGGCGGTCTTCGGCTTTATGCATATGAACTGGGTACAGGGCTGCTATGCGGGCGCTGCCGGCCTCATTTTTGGCTGGGTGCTCGTGACGACTGGAAAGCTTCGCTACACGATCCTGCTGCACTTTGTCTTTAATGCCGGGTCGTATCTCATGGGGCTGCTGTGGTTTGTGAGCACACCGCTCGACCTTGTGGTCACGGTTGGCATCGCCGGCTTTCTGCTGGTAGAGGCGATGCGCTCGCTGCTTCGATTGTGCATTCCCGTGTCGCGCGAAGCTGATCGGTCTGAGTAATAACGCCTTTAATTAGACCGATGCGTCCTGAACGCACCTGGCGTTTCGCCGAATGCTTCTTTAAATTTTGAGTAAAAGAATGACATGTTGGAGATGCCGACTTTTCGGGCTACATACTGCACGCTGCGCTCGGTGTTATTGAGAAGATATGCCGCCTCTGTGAGCTGCTGGTTGAGCTTGATTTGCGAAAACGTTTTGCCGGTTTTTTGCTTGATCAAGCTGCTGAGATAGCTGGTGCTATAACCCGTATCGCTCGCAATGCTTTCGAGCGTGCAGTCGCCGTAGCTTCGCTCAATATGATTCAGAATCGACACGATGCGCTCGTCCGACATGATTGCCTGGTTATCAGTTGCGGAGCGTCGGTACAGTCCTCGAATGAGAACAAGGAATAGGCTGACGGCGAGGTGCCTCATGAGTTCATTAGAGTAGGCATCTTTAAAGTGATATTCGATAAAGAGCATCTCGATGAGGCGTCGCGCATGTCGGGCGTATTCCTCTGGGAGAATGAGATATTTGCGGGCCTCACGGTTTTTGGACACAAAATCAAATAGGAGATTCGTTAATGGTGACGCGCCGGGTAGCTGGCTCAGGAACAACGAATCGAACATTTCTTTTTTGAAGACGATTGAAATGACGATATCGTGCTCGCCCTTAACGTACGGAACGCTTCTGACTACGCCGGTGTTGCAAATGAGCACGTCGCCCTTTTTAAGGAGTAGTCGCCGTCCGTTGACGATAAACGTGCAGACGCCGTCGTACACGTAGTTAAGCTCCATATCCCGATTCATATGAGGAGGAATGTCAGTAAAGCGCGACTCCTTGATAAGGCCCACGGGGTTTTCGTCGAGGGTTTCTTTCCAGTCAAACAGATAGACCTCTTCGCCGTTAATGGTTGTGGTTTCCACCCTGTTATATCGCGGGCTGAGCTCTCCTGGATGCGTGCGATGCCACTCTTCGGTCTCGGTATGCGTGTAGAGCAGCTGTTTGAGATTCGAATCCATGGGGTGCTCCAGGGGTGAACGGTAGAATCGATGCCTTAAACGGTATTATATCTAAAAAAATGTTATAAGCCCACGCTTTCTATGCGATATCTTATGCATCTTGTTCTTCCTAGTATTGGGTTATCCGCTGGAGCATCCGATCAAGGAGGGCAAATGAGTAAGTTAAAACATGGGTTTGACTCCGACTTTTTATGGGGCGGAGCCATATCGTGCTCGCAGGCCGATGGCGCCTGGAATGAGGGCGGAAAGGGAAAGTCGACGCAGGATTGTCGATGGCTGGATGGTACCTGGACTCATGACCAGATTGAGGACAAGCATCAAAACAACCCCTTCTGCCATGACGAACTAATGAACGCTCTCGCAGATGATGGTGTTGAGTTCTACCCGTTTAGGCGCGGTAACGACTTCTATCATCACTACCGTGAGGACATCGCGCTTTTTGCGGAGATGGGCCTCAAGCTGTTCCGCACCTCTATTTGCTGGAGCCGGATCTATCCTAACGGAGATGATCTTGAGCCTAACCGCGAAGGCATCGAGTGGTATCGAAGCATGCTGGGTGAGTGCAAAAAGCACGGCATTAAAACCTTCGTCACCATGCTCCACTATGACATCCCGGTAAATCTTGTCACCACATATGGGGGATGGAAGAATCGCAAGACGATTGATTTCTTCGCCCGCTATGTCGAGACAATCGTTACGGAATTGGGCGATCTGGTCGATTTCTGGCTGCCTTTTAACGAGTTCAATGCAGCGCGTTTTTCGCCTTGGGACGGGGTCTGTCTGGTCAAAGACGAAGAGGGGGAGAACTTCGATCGAGCCATCTTCCAGTGCCTGCACCACGAGTTCGTTGCCAATGCGCGTGCCGTCGAGATTGTCCATCGTCTTTCGCCCGATACTCCCGTTGGCGGCATGATCGCTCGATTCTGTACGTATCCCGCCACCTGCCGTCCCGAAGATAACATGCAGGCTATTCACGACGACCAGTATTCCAACTGGTTCTATACGGATGTGATGGCTCGTGGAAAATACCCCGCTTATATGAATCGCTATTTCGACGCGTGCGATATCGAGATTCAAATGGAGCCGGGCGATGAAGAGCTCATCGCTCGCAACACGGTCGACTTCCTGGCCTTCTCGTACTACTTTTCCCAGGTATCCACCTGCGATCAGGGATGGGAGAAGACTGCGGGAAATCTGGTCATGGCAAACAAGAACCCTTATCTCGAGACGAGTGAGTGGGGCTGGCAGCTCGATCCCATTGGCCTGAGGGTTACCCTTAACCAGATGTATGACCGCTATGGGCTGCCCCTGTATATCGCCGAGAACGGCCTCGGTACATCTGATGTAGTCGAGGAGGATGGCAGCATCCACGACGAGTATCGAATCGATTATTTGCGCCAGCACATAAAGTGCCTTAAGGAAGCGGTGATCGATGGCGTTGACGTGCGCGGATACATGATCTGGGGATTCATTGACCTTGTTGCCTGTGGTCCTCTTACGATGGACAAGCGCTACGGGCTTATCTATGTCGATCTGGATAATTGCGGCAACGGCACTGCGGAGCGCTCGCGTAAAGACTCTTTCTATTGGTATCAGAAATGTATCGCCACTAATGGCGAGGATCTTGGGTAGGAGTGATTGTCGTGGCAGACAAGAAGGAACTGGCCGCTCGCGTCCTCGAGCTCGTGGGCGGCGCCGATAACGTTGTTATGGCAACGCACTGCATTACAAGGCTCAGATTCAACCTGAAGGACGATAGCAAGGCAGACCTGGAGGCCCTTAAGACGCTTGACGGCGCCTTGGGCGCGCAGGTTAAAGACGGGCAGTGGCAAGTTATCATCGGCGCCAGCGTGGGGTCGGTATATGACGAATTGGAGCCCATGCTAGGTGACAGGATGGGTGGCGAGGTCTCCGCCGACGCCGAGCAGCCTGAGCTCCAAAAAGGTTCGGCTCGCGTATTCGATATCATCACCGGCATCTTCTCCGCTATCATTCCCGCACTGGTGGCGGGAGGCATCGTAAAGGGCATCCTGGCTGCTATCGCGGCTTTTGGAATCGACACGGGTGCCGGCGACTTTGCGATATTCAATATGATTTCGGATATCCCGTTCTACTTCTTGCCGTTTTTACTGGCAATGTCTACAGCTGATAAGTTCCGGGTCAACCGTTCGCTTGCGCTTTGTGTTGCCGGATCGCTGATGTACCCGACCATTGTCAACGCTGTCGGTACGGGCGAGACACCCCTTGCGCTGTTCGGTTTTGCGGTGCCGATTTTTAGCTACGCCGATTCCGTGTTCCCGGTCATCTTTGGCGTCATTGGCTTGTCCTTTGTATATCGCGCAATCGACAAGGTCGTGCCGGATCTTTTTAAGCTCGTTGTCGTCCCGGCACTCTCCCTTGCTATCGTGATTCCGGTCAACCTGTTTGTGCTCGCTCCGATTGGTGCCTGGTGCGGTCTTGGTCTCGCCAACGGTATCGTTTGGCTATTCTCGACGTTGGGCCCCGTTGCCGGTTTTCTGCTGGGCTTCTTTATGCCGCTTATCGTGCTCTTCGGCATGCATCAGTCAACGAGCCCTATCCAGATTTCCAATATCGCAACGCTTGGGTATGACTATCTGCTCCCGATCTCTTTCTGCCATAACCTCGCCGAAAGCGGTGCGTCTTTTGGTGCGGCCCTGCGCATGACCGACGAAAAGCTCAAGTCCGCTGCAATGACGTGCGCCTTCTCAGCATTTATGGGAATTTCCGAGCCCGCCTTGTTTACCGTTCAGGTTCCTAACAGGACTCCGCTTGTCGCTGCGATGATTGCGGATGGCATTGGCGGTGCGCTTACCGTTGTTCTCGGCGCAAAGTGCTTCGGCTTTGTTATGCCCGGCATTACCTCGTTGCCCGTTTATGCCGATCCAAGCGGCAATCCCATGAACCTGATCATGATTGTCGTCTGCATCGCTTTGACTTGGGTTATCTCTGCGGCGCTCTCGTTTGCGCTCTATGGTCGTTTCGACAAAAAGTAACGACGTTTTGAGATAGACAATATTAATCGGCCGCTCGCCGGGGAATCGTTCTGCGACGCCCCAGCGAGCGGCATTTTATTGGTGGGGCGTGTCGTGTCGCCAACGGCGGCATGCCGCCTCGCCGCGCTAGTTGCGTCTGCCGCCTCCGTTGGCGCCCTGACGCCCCTGTGCCGCGCGATTGCGACCGGCAGTGTTCTGCGCGCGGGACATACCGCCGTGACCCTTGCTGCCCTTGGGCCCCTTGCCGGCGGCGCCACCGTGGGCCTTGCCGCCCTTCTTGCCGGTGCCATGCCCACCGCCGGCAGACGTCTCGCCCGGGCGTGGCGGCACGGGGCGAATCAGGCAATGCTTGGTATAGCCGATCAGATCACGACGCCCGGCCTTCTCTAGCGCCTCGCGCACCAGCTTGTAGTTCTCGGGCTTGCGATACTGGATGAGCGCGCGCTGCATGGCCTTCTCATGCGGGTCGCGCGCCACGTAGATCGGCTGCATGGTGCGCGGATCTACACCGGTGTAGTACATGCAGGTCGACATGGTGGACGGGGTGGGGTAGAAGTCCTGTACCTGCTCGGGCATGTAGCCCATGTCGCGCACGGCTTCGGCAAGGTCCACGGCTTCCTTCATCGTCGAGCCGGGATGGCTCGAGATTAGGTATGGCACCACGTATTGCTTAAGACCATATTCGCGGTTCAAGCGTTCAAATTTGCGGCAGAATGCGTCGTAGACAGCTCGGCTCGGCTTGCCCATCACGGACAGCACCGCGTCGCTCACGTGCTCGGGCGCTACGCGCAGCTGGCCCGAGACATGGTGTTCCAGCAGCTCGCGCAAAAACTCGTCCGAGGCATCGGCCATGGTGTAGTCAAAACGGATGCCGCTGCGCACGAAGACCTTTTTGACGCCCGGCAGCTGGCGCAGGTCGCGCAACAGCTGCGTGTAGCCGCTTTCGTCGACCACCATGTTCTTGCACACGCTCGGCCACAGACAGCGCTTGTTCTTGCACACGCCGTGCTTGAGCTGCTTGTCGCAGGCGAGACGGCTAAAGTTGGCCGTCGGTCCGCCTACGTCGTTGATGTAGCCCTTAAACTCGGGATCGCGCGTGAGCAGCTCTGCCTCGCGCATGATCGAGTCGTGGCTGCGCATCTGCAACACGCGACCTTGGTGGAAGGTGAGGGCGCAAAACGAGCATTCACCAAAGCACCCGCGGTTGGAGCTGATTGAAAACTTGATCTCGGCAAAGGCCGGCACGCCGCCCGCGGCATCGTAGTCGGGATGCCAATCGCGTGCGTAGGGGAGCTCGGCCACCTCGTCCATCTCATCGGTCGTCAACGTCGCCGACGGCGGGTTCTGCACCACATAGACGCTGTTGGGATAGGGCTCTACCAGGCGATGTCCGGTGATGGGGTCCATATTCTGCTGTTGCACGTTAAAGCTGCGTGCGTAGTTGAGCTTGTCGGCGGTAAGGTCGTCCCAGCTGGGTAGCAGGTCGTAGTCGTAGACCTCGTCGAGCGAGCCTGTGCGGTAGACGGTGCCGTTGATATAGGTGATCTGATCGATGGGCAGCCCCGCGTCGAGCGCGTCGGCAATCTCGACAATCGCGTGCTCGCCCATGCCGTAGATGAGGATGTCGGCGCCCGAGTCGAGCAGCACCGAGCGCTTGAGCTTATCCTGCCAGTAGTCGTAGTGGGCCAGGCGGCGCAGGCTTGCCTCGATGCCGCCGATGATGATGGGGGCGTCCTTAAACGTCTGGCGGATGAGGTTGCCGTAGACCGTGACGGCTCGGTTGGGACGGCGCCCCTCCTCGCCACCGGGGGTATAGGCGTCGGTGTGGCGGCGGTGTTTGGTCACCGAATAGTGGTTGACCATGGAGTCCATGTTGCCGGCACTGACCAAAAAGCCCAGGCGCGGCTCGCCGAGCACAGTGATGCTGGCGGGGTCGGTCCAGTCGGGTTGGCAGATGATGCCCACCTTGTAGCCGTGCGCGTCGAGGACGCGACTGATGATGGCCATGCCAAAGCTGGGATGGTCCACATAGGCGTCGCCGGTGACCAGAACGAAGTCCAGTTCGTCCCAGCCACGCGCCGCCATCTCCTGGCGGCTGACCGGCAGAAATTCCGTGCCCTGCTGCATGGGGCAGCCTCCTCTCGCTGCTTAAATCTCGTCGGGCACCGGGCCGGCCTCGGCCCGCATGCTCTTTTCGATCCACTGCTGGCGGGTGATGAGCACCTCCCGGGGCTTTGCGCCCTGGTAAGGCCCAATGACCCCCAGCTGCTCCATCTCGTCCATGATACGGGCCGCGCGGGCGTAGCCCAGCTTGCAGCGGCGCTGCAGCAGGCTGGTGGAGGCCTGACCGGCATCGA
>CAJMRD010000080.1 GCA_905215725.1 uncultured bacterium
TACGCATGGAGGATACGCAGCAGGCAATGCCGTAGTCATCGCCGTGAACGGGACGCATGACATCATCGTTCTCGTACTGGATGGCAGAGTGCTTAATGGAGATCTCGGCACAATACTTCTTCCAGTTGGCGGGCAGGTTGTGGCTCCACAGAACGGTGAGGTTGGGCTCGGGGGAAGCACCCAAGTTATCCAGGGTGTGCAGATAGCGGTAGCTCATCTTGGTGACCATGTGACGGCCATCGGTGCTCATACCGCCCAGGCTTTCGGTGACCCAGGTGGGATCGCCGGCGAAGATGTTGTTGTAATCGGGGGTACGGGCAAACTTGACCAGACGCAGCTTCATAACAAAGTGGTCTACGAACTCCTGGATCTGCTCTTCGGTGAATACGCCGTTGCGCAGGTCACGCTCGGCATAGATATCAAGGAATGTAGAGGTGCGGCCAAGGCTCATGGCAGCGCCGTTCTGCTGCTTGACAGCGGCGAGATAGGCAAAATAGACGGCCTGGATGGCCTCCTGCACATTGGCGGCGGGCTTGGAGATATCACAGCCGTAGATGCCGGCCATCGCCTTGAGCTCCTTCAGGGCACGAATCTGCTCAGAAAGCTCCTCACGGTCACGGATGACATCGGCCAGCATAACGCTGGGGGTGGTGGCTTTCTGGAACTCCTTGTCCTCGATGAGGCGGTCTACGCCGTACAGTGCCACGCGGCGATAGTCGCCGATGATGCGGCATCGGGCAGGCCGGTGATGACATGGCTGCTGCGGCAGGCGCGCATCTCGGGAGTGTAGGCATCAAACACGCCGGCATTGTGGGTCTTGCGGTGGGTGGTGAAGAACTCCTCCACCTCAGGATCCAGGTGATAGCCGTTATCCTCGCAGGCCTGCTTGGCCATGCGGATGCCGCCGTAGGGCATGAGGGCGCGCTTAAAGGGCTTATCGGTCTGGAAGCCGACGATGGTCTCCTTCTCGCGGTGGGCGTTATCGATGTAGCCAGCGGGGTGGCTCACGATACCCGTAACGGTCTTGGTGTCCATATCGAGGACACCGCCCTGCTCGCGCTCCTTAAGCAGCAGGTCGAGAACCTCGCCCCACAGCTCCTTGGTACGCTCGGTCGGGCCGGCGAGGAACGACTCGTCGCCCTCGTAGGGGGTGTAGTTCTTCTGGATGAAGTCTCGGACGTCAACCTCTCCCGTCCAGATGCCTTCCTTGAAGCCTTCCCATGCCTCCTGCATTGTGTAACCACGCTCCTAGTTACGTGTAATGCGGCGCTCTCTCACACCGCTGCTTATTGAATTCTTGAATTATCGGCTTGCACTACCGGCTTCTTCCGTTCTTCACCACACGTTGGTACAGGGAAAAACGTTTGTCCACCTTGGAACTGCAACCCAAAACCCAAGATTTCACCCGTTTGAGAAGGATAACATAGCCACCCCCTTCATCAGGGCTGTTATATGTTTCTTTTTTTATACCATAAGGGCGTTTTTAACAAATCCGCAGGAAATGCGAACGCGAACAACTACCGTTCACCGATTTGTTTGGTATTTTTCCTTGCCTTTGTACGACGTTCACTCTAGCTGTTATGCCAGTTTTAGCAGGGTAAAGTGCCCCAGAGACCCTACAGAAACTGAAGGGCGGCCACGGAGGATTACCCCCGTGGCCGCCCCGTGGCATGGCGAGTTTTTAACTTTGATTGCCGCTTGGCATTAGGCGGCTGCGGAGGCCTTGTCGGTCGTTGCCCTCCCGTTGCCCTGCTGGCCCTCAAAATGCTTGTAGCACCAGCTGGTAACGAGCGGGGTCAAAATGGCCGTAACGATTGCGCAGGCAGCGACCTGTGCCGTGGCCGTTGCGAGCACCGCACCGCCGTACATGGCCCCGTTGACGCTTGCCATGGCGGCAGGCGTGGCCACATTGGCTCCGGCGCAGCTCGAAATGGCCGCACCTGCGACACCCGTACCACCCGTGAGCTTATCGACCGCGATGACGGGAATTGCAAAGACCACCGAGCAGATCACGCCGAGCAGAATACCGGGAAGACCGCCATTAATGAGCTGGCCAAAGGTCATGGTCGAGCCCATGGCAAAGAAGACGAGCACGATGATGGCGGAAAGTGCCGGTGCCATCATCTTCTTAAAGCTGGGGAAGAGGTTGCCCAGGATAATGCCGACGACGATCGGCAGGATGGCGCCCACGAGCGACCAGCCAATCGGAGCCTGACCGGCGGCGCCGAGCACGATCATCGTGACCGGAGGGCCGACAACGAGCGTGGTGATGGCGACGGCGCCACGCTCGGCCTCGTTGCCCATGGTGCCCATCAGTCCAGCGTACATAGCGTTGTTAGCACCCGTGCAAGCGGCCAGCATCACCATGGCAGAGATGCCAAACAGGTTGTCGTTGAACACATAAAGGATGAGCAGCGACACGGCAATGACCACAATCTGCTTGACGGCAATGATAATGGCGCCGCGGGCAGCAGCGGCAGGAGCGCTCTTAAACGAAATCGTCGTACCGACGATGAGCAAAAAGGCGCCAACAAGCGGGCCTGCGCCCTGCTGGGTCATGCCGAGCGTAAAGCTGCCGAGCGTTTTAAACAGGTCGGGGAACAGCGTGTTGAGCAGGCAGCCCAGCAAAAGCGGCACCAAGATATTGGCACCCGGGATGGAGGACATCTTAAAGAACGGCTCCTTTGCCGCCGGCGCCTCCACCGCAGTCGATTCACTCATATATATCTCCTTTGGATGCATGCGAATCGTAGCCGCACGCGCCTTTGTCAGAAAGAAGGCGACGGTCCCGAGTCGCAGGAGCCGTCGCCGAATTAACGTCGCGGGGTATTACCCGTCCAGAACGATGCCACCGTCGCAGTCACCGATCTCGCCGTTCACGAAGCTAGCGAGGTCGGAAGCGAAGAAGAGCACCATCTGCGCAGGCTCGCTGGCCTGGGCGGCGCGGCCCAGAGGAATACCGTTGATGATGCGCTGAGAGTTCTCGTCAGAGAGAATCGAGGTCATATCGGTAAGGGTGAGCGACGGGCACACGGCGTTGCAGCGGACGCCAAACTTGCCGCCTTCCTTGGCGACTGCCTTGGTTAGACCGTTAACACCGGCTTTGGAGCTGGCGTAGGCAGCGGTGCCGAGCAGGCCGCCGCCGATCTTGCCAGCAACAGAGCTCACGTTGACGATAGTGCCGGCATGGGCCGCCTTAAAGTGCGGGTACACGGCGTTCATCATGGTAAAGGTGCCGTTGAGGTTGATGTCGATGGTGCGACGCCACTCGGTGTCATCGATCTCGTCGAACTTCTTGGTGCTGATGACGCCAGCGCAGTTGATCAGGATGTTGGTTTGCGGCAGGTCCGTAAAAATCTGCTCGACGGTCTCACGCGCCTTGGGCGCATCGGCAACATCGAGCTGATAGAACTTGTTGCCCTCGCCAAGCTCGGCCACAGCGGCCTCGCCCTTAGCAGCGTTCCTTGCGATGAGCGCGACGTGTCCGCCGCCCGCGACGATGCCCTTGGCGATCTCGAGGCCAATGCCCTGAGTGCCACCCGTGACAATCGCGGTCTTGCCCGTGAAGTCAAATGCCATGACTCCATCCCCCTTTATATAAGGTGTCTCCTTGCGGGAAGTTGGAGCATCGCACGTGGCGATAAATGAGTCCCAGTCGTCATGGTGGTGACAACCCCTCGCCTAACCGCGGGCATAATAGTTCTTTGAAACGCTTCAGCAATTGAATTTTTTAACTCTTTATGCGCTCTTTATATTGCCCACTGCATGAGGCCCGAATATGCGGGTATCATCTTTCACCGAAAATAGTTTCTAGTGTTAGGGGTTTTCGGTGGAAGATACCGACTTCCATGAGCTTGGGCGTCAGCTCCTTACCGAGTTTGGCGGCATTCACCAGCGCGTTTCGCGCTTTGTGGACAAAGCTCTCAGCGGCGAGATGGCTGTCATGCGCGCCCTTATGCTCGCTGGCGGTTCGCTCACGCCGAGCGAACTCGCTGATCGCGCCTGGGTCTCGAACGCCCGCATCGCCAATATCCTACGCGCTCTCGAAGCCAAGGGTTGGGTTGAGCGTGAGCACTCAAAGACCGACCGTCGTCGCGTACACGTCATAGTGACCGACAAGGGATTCCAGGATCTCGAAATCAAACGCCGGGAATTCGAGGACCGCACCGCGGCTTTCCTCGAGCAGCTCGGCGAAACAGATACCCAAGAGATGGTGCGCCTTCTTAGACGTGCCAACGAAATTATCGACCGCAATCAAGAAAGGAGAGATGCCGAGTGAGGATTCTCAAGCTCTTTAAAAAGCATATCCTGGCACTGTTCACAGCTATCGTACTCATCGTAATCAGCTGCAACGCCGACCTGGCGCTGCCTACCTATATGAGCGATATCGTCGACGTGGGCGTGCAGCAAGGCGGTATCGCCTCGCCCGTGCCCGATACCATTCGCGCCGAATCGCTCGACGACCTCGAGCTCTTTATGAGCGCCAAGGGCGCCAAAGCTGTGGAGGCCGTGTTCAGCAATGCGGACAATAACGGCATTCGAACGTACAAGGGCACCGAGGAGGAGCGCGGCGACGGCGGCAAGATTGCCGACATCATGAGCCTGCCCGAGACTGTCGTCCTTTCGTTCAACCAGGGCATCGACGCTGACTCCATGGGCGACATGACCGGCGCATCCACCGAGGCAAGCAATGGCGGCGCCGCTCAGGCCATGCCCACCCCCGAGCAGATGGCGGCGATGACGCCCGAGCAGCTCGCCGAGATGCAGCAGAAGGCCGCAGCGGCGCAGAACATGCAAAAGCAGATTGATGCCGATGGCGGTAAGATCACCATGAAGAGCCTGCGCCTAGGCGTTGAAGGCGGTCTTATCGATCAGGGCAAGCTCGTCGAGGGCGCCAACGATATGGCAGACAAAATGGGCTCCATGTCGGGCTCCATCGTGACCCAACGCGCCGTGAGCTATGTACAGGACGAGTACAAGGCACAGGGCATCGACCCCGCCGACGTGCAAAACGCCTACCTGGGCCGCATGGCGACCACGATGTTTGGGCTGTGCCTGGTGTCGCTCGTCGCCACCATCCTGACCGGTGCCGTGGCTTCGCGTACCGCCTGCTCCATCGCCCGCGACCTGCGCCGCGAGACCTTCAATAAGGTTATGCACTTCTCGCCGGCCGAGGTGGGCAAATTTAGCCAGGCCTCGCTCATTACCCGCTGCACCAACGACATTCAGCAGATTCAGATGGCCGCAACTCTGTTTATCCGCATGTGCCTGATGGCCCCCGTCATGGGCATCGTCGCCGTCATGCGCGTCCTGGCCAACCACACCGGCCTTGAGTGGACCATCGCTGTGGCCATCATCGCGGTTTCGGCCGTCGTCGGCGTGCTCATGGGCCTCACCATGCCCAAGTTCAAAAAGATGCAGAGCTTTGTTGACCGCGTGAACCTTACCGCCCGTGAGCTGCTCGACGGCCTTATGCCCATCCGCTCATTCAACCGCGAGGAGCATGAGCTCGAGCGTTTTGACAAGGCTTCGCTCGACCTGATGACCACGCAGCTCTACACCAACCGAGCCATGAGCTTTATGATGCCGCTCATGATGCTCGTCATGAACTGCATCACCGTGCTTATCGTCTGGTTTGGCGCGCAGGGCGTGTCCGACGGCGTGATGCAGGTCGGCAACATGATGGCGTTTATCTCCTACACCATGCAGATCGTCATGGCGTTTATGATCCTCACCATGGTTTCGGTCATCCTGCCCCGCGCCGAGGTCGCAGCCGAGCGCGTGGAAGAGGTCATCACCTGCCCCACGAGCATCAATGACCCCACCTCGCCCAAACTGCCCGCTGCCAGCGCGCCGCGCGGCGAGCTCACCTTCCGTGACGTGAGCTTCCAGTATCCCGATGCCCGCGCCGACGTCATCAGCGGCGTAAACTTCACCACGCATGCCGGTCAGATGCTCGGCATCATTGGCTCCACGGGCTCGGGCAAATCCACGCTCGTGCAACTGATTCCGCGCTTATACGACGTCACGGGCGGCAGTATTTCGCTCGACGGCATCGACGTGCGCGACATGACCCTTTCCGAGCTTCGCCGCCGCATTGGTTACATCCCGCAGCAGGGTCGCCTGTTCTCGGGCACCGTCGAGAGCAACCTCAAGTTTGCCGGCGACATGGTGAGCGATGATGACATGCACCGGGCGGCACGCATCGCCCAGGCCGAGGACTTTATCGCCGAGCGCGAGGGCGGCTACGACTCCCCCATCAGCCAGGGCGGTTCCAATGTTTCGGGCGGTCAGCGCCAGCGTCTGGCCATCGCCCGCGCGTTGGCCAAAAAGCCCGAGGTTGTGGTGTTCGATGACTCGTTTAGCGCCCTCGACTACAAGACCGACGCGCGTCTGCGCGAAGAGCTGGCCAAAAACGTTACCGACGCCGCGCTCGTGGTCGTGGCCCAGCGCATCGCGACCATCATGCACGCCGACCAGATCATCGTACTCGACGACGGTCACGTAGTGGGCACCGGCACACACAAGGAGCTACTGCGCAGCTGCCCGGCGTACCTGGAGATCGCACAGTCGCAGCTTTCCGCCGAGGAGCTGGGGCTTACCCAAGAAGAAATTGCAGCCGTTATGGAAGGAGGCGAGCGCTAATGGCAGACGAGACCAAGACCCAAATTCCCAAGCCCACCCGTCAGCGTGGACCCATGGGCCGCATGGGCGGCATGCGTCGCGGCGAAAAGGCCAAGGACTTTAAAGGCACCATGAGGCAGCTGCTCGGCTATATCGGCCAGCACAAGATTGCCGTGTTTGCCGCCGTCGCCTTTGCCGTGTGCTCGGTCATCTTTAACATTGTGGGGCCCAAGGTGCTCGGCCAGGTTACGACTAAGCTGTTCGAGGGCTTGGTTGCCAAGGTCAACGGCACCGGCGATGTCGACTTTGCCTGGATCGCCAAGACGCTCGGCTTTTTGCTCTGTCTGTATCTGGCGAGCTCTGCCTGCAGCCTGATCCAAGGCTGGCTCATGACCGGCGTCACGCAAAAGATTTGTTATCGCATGCGCAAGGAGATCGCCGCCAAGATCGCCGTCGTTCCGATGAGTTACTTCAACGGCCACAGCAAGGGCGACGTGCTCAGCCGCATCACCAACGACGTCGATACGCTGGGTCAGTCGCTCAACCAGAGCGTGACGCAGCTCATCACGTCGGTGACGCAGATTATCGGCGTGCTCGTCATGATGCTTTCGATCAGTCTGCCGCTCACCGGCGTCACCGTGCTCACACTGCCGGCCGCCGCGATTATCCTGACCGTGATGATTCACTTCTCGCAGCCGTACTTCCGCGAGCAGCAGCAAGTCCTGGGCACCGTCAACGGCATTATCGAGGAGGACTTTGCCGGCCAGAACGTTATTCAGGTGTTCGACCGCGCCGAGGCCTCAATCGAGGAGTTCGACCGTCAAAACGACCGCCTCTTTATTAGCGGCTGGCGCTCGCAGTTCCTGTCGGGCCTGATGATGCCGCTTATGAGTCTGGTGGGCAACATGGGCTACGTGGGCGTCGTCGTGGTAGGCGCGCAGCTCGCGCTGACCGGCAATGCCACGCCCGGCGACATCCAGAGCTTTATCCAGTACGTTCGCAACTTTACGCAGCCGGTGCAGCAGCTGGGCAACGTGAGCAACACGATGCAGTCGATGGCCGCCGCCACCGAGCGCGTGTTTGAGTTCCTGGCCGCGCCCGAGGAGGAGCAGAAGGCCGACGCGCAGATTCCCGAGAAGCGCCCCGGCCACGTGGAGTTCGACCATGTCAAGTTTGGCTACACGCCCGACAAGACCATCATCCACGACTTTAGCTGCGAGGCGCAGCCCGGCCAAACCATTGCCATCGTCGGCCCCACCGGCGCCGGCAAGACCACGCTCATTAAGCTGCTGCAGCGCTTTTACGACGTGGACGGCGGTTCGCTGCGCGTCGAAGGCGTCGACGTGCGCGACTGGGACCGCGCGGCGCTGCGCGGCGAGTTTGCCATGGTGCTGCAGGACACCTGGCTGTTTAACGGCACCATCCGCGAGAACATCCGCTACGGACGCCCCGATGCGACCGACGCCGAGGTCGAGGCCGCCGCACGCGCCGCACGCTGCGACCACTTTATCCATACGCTCGCCGGCGGGTACGATTTTATGATCAACGAGGAGGGCACTAACCTCTCACAGGGCCAGCGCCAACTCGTGACCATCGCTCGCGCCATTTTGGCCGACCGCCCGGCGCTAATTCTGGACGAGGCAACCTCCAACGTCGATACCCGCACCGAGGAGCTCATTCAGCGCGCCATGGATGCACTGATGCAGGGCCGTACAAGCTTCGTCATCGCGCACCGCCTGTCCACGATCCGCAACGCCGACGTGATCTTGGTAATTCGCGACGGCGATATCGTCGAGAAGGGCACGCACGACGAGTTGCTCGCCCAGGGCGGCTTCTACGCCGACCTGTATAACTCGCAGTTCGACGAGGCGGCGTAAATTCTGCCGCAGGGAACGAATAACGCCCGAGAACGGGGACGCAGGACAACCTGCGCCCCCATTTTGTGTCCTTCGAGCCTCGAAACGCCTTCCCTGGGACCTGATTGACGGCGCTTTCCAGACCCCGTGGGCAAAAAAGGGCAAATATGAGTACTGTTACCTTTTTGGTAACAGCCAAAACCGCCTCAAACGACCTCCTTGCGGCCTCTATACGCCTTCAAATTAATCAAAACGCCCGTTAGCGGGCTTCTGCGTGCCAACGTTAATGAACATATTTTTCACTTTGTCTATTATCTTGCTAGACCGATATGTTACTAGGTTAGCAACCGTACTCATATTTGGCATTTTTTGCCCACAGGGTGTTTCCTGGGGAACCGACAACAGCCTTAGGGTCGCGCGCGGCGCCACTCCCTCCCCGACATCCGCCGACGTTTACCCAGATAAAACCTGACAAGGTAGCGCGCAGAGTCGTGGTGTAAGAAGCAAGGGAGGGCCATCGCCTAGAATCGTCAGTGCCTAGATATTCGACGAAAGGAAAGACGATGGCCCACAGCGACATTCTATCCCAGCCGGACCGGGGGCTCGGCCTCGACCGGCCCCAGACCGAGGCCCTGCTCGCGCTGTTCTCGCGGTGCGACGACCTGAGGGAGTTCGGCAGGGAGGTGATCCAGTCCGTGGTCAACGCCCTGATGGACTCCCAGGCGCAGGAGGCCTGCGGCGCGCCCCGCGGCTCCAGGTCGCCCGAGCGCGTCAACAGCAGGAACGGCTACCGCGAGAGGTCCCTGTCGACCTCCCTCGGCGACCTCGAGCTGCGGGTCCCCAAGCTGCGCGAGGGGACCTACTTCCCCGAGGGCATACTCGAGCGCTACACGCGCGTCGAGGCGTCCATGGTCGCGCTCGTGCGCGAGATGTACGTCGCTGGCGTGAGCACCCGCAAGGTCGGGCTCGTCGCCGAGGAGCTCGGCGTCTCGTCGCTGTCCAGCTCCGAGGTGTCGGCGCTGTGCGCCGGGCTGGACGAGGAGGCCGAGGCGTTCAGGACCCGGCCGATCGAGGGCGAGCACCCCTACGTGTGGCTCGACGCGACCTACATGAAGTGCAGGACCGGCGGGCGCTACGCGAGCGTCGCGCTCGTCACGGCGATCGGCATGTCGTCCTCCGGGCACAAGGAGTTCCTCGGCTGCGCCTGCTTCGACAGCGAGAGCGAGGCCGCCTGGTCCGAGTTCCTCGGCTCCCTCAGGGACAGGGGCCTGCGCGGCGTGAGGCTCGCGGTGTCCGACGCCCACGCGGGGCTCGTCGCCG
>CAJMRD010000081.1 GCA_905215725.1 uncultured bacterium
CCTCCAGGTGCTGCTTGAGGATCTTCAGCATCTCCGGATGCTTATCCGACACGACTTCTACCGCATAATTGGAGCGCGGAGCGATCAGTACGTCGCGGGTGCTCTCTGCATCAAACAACTCTTCACATCCCGCGATGTATGCCTCCAACACCTGATCAGAATCGATATTCTGGTTAAGAGGGACGCGTCCGCCGCCTGCCAGCGGCATCATTCCTCCACAGCTGTACCATTTTACAAATTCCCACGCGGCGTCGATATTCTCGGATTTGGGGTTGATGCACACAAAATCACCTACGCCGCCCTGCGCAAAATAGCTGTCCTGCTCCGAGGCGACCGGGTACGGTGCGAACGCAGTCACGAAATCGTGCGGATAATTCTCAACATCCTTGATGCTGCGCACCATCCACGGCCCGATTGTCATGGCGGCTTTTCCGTTGAGGAACATGTCCTCTTGGCTCAGTTTCTGCGTAACGCTGTCCGAATGCGTGGGAGCAGACCCGTCCACAAGCATCATATCCACAACCGTCTGCACCGATTTGATGTTGTCGGCCGCCGCGAGATTGGAAGATTTCAGATCACTGTTGTAATAGTAGTTGCCTCCCAGCGTCTGCGATGCGAAGAACTGGAACGGATAGGTCATGTCCTGCTGCGTATTGAAGAACATGCCGTACACCTTGTCGTTCCCCTCTCCGTGCGTGAGCTGACGCGCGATGTCGCGGAACTCGTCCAGCGTCCAGTGCGTCGGGATCTCGATGCCGGCTTCCTCGAACATATCCTGATTGATCACGATCCCATACAGAGCGTTCACCGTGGGGATCGCATATGTTTTTCCGTCAATCTGCGAGGAACGATAAATATCGCCGAATTCGGCTTCAAGATCAAATCCGTCGCGCTCACAGAGGGAATCCAGTTCCAGAGCCATTCCTCCAGCCCGTTTCTGCAGGTACGAAAGACCATGTGTGATGTACACGTCGATGTCGCTGCCTGCCAGAAGGTTGGTTTCCAGCTTCATATTGCCCTGATCGTCATTGACATACCGCTCGTAGGAAACCTCGATTCCCTGATCGGCAAATTCCCGGTTGAAATTTTCGCAGATCTTGTCAAATCCGGACTCGGGGGGAATACCGCCCCAAACCGTCAAATGGATCGGCTCCTTTGCATCGCCCCCCTGGGCCAGAGTGGATGACGACGTCGCACCGGATCCGCAGGCGGCGAGCGAAGCGCACATGACGCCCGCCAGAAACAATGCTGCCAACTTTTTCATACCTATTTTCCTCCTTTTGTGCAAGAATCGGTGTTGCCTCCATTTTATTTCGCATAATATATATTTTCAATTCAAAAACTTGATGATTTTTATTCATTTCATCATAAAATCAACCAAAAAATGCGCTGATATCATTATTTTGATTTTATCATATTACTATTTTTAGAACTCCCTGGAACGCTTGATTTTCAATAGACGGAACGAGTATTATAAAATCATAAAATAAAATTATATCGAAGGAGAGCTTGCTCCATGCTCAAGCCAATCAGGAAGTTCTCTACCAAATTGCTGCTGTGTCTCATTTTCGGGATCCTTTTGCCGGTCGGCATCCTGTTCATTGTTTTGAGCGGCACTTACAGGGATCTGCTGAAAGATGAGATCCGCCGGAACACGGAAAATGTGCTTCTGCTGGCATGGGAGGAACTGGAGGATGTTTTCAGCCGGATGGTAACGCTGTCCACCATCATCAACAACGACAGCATGCTGATAGGGGCGCTGGACGATCCTGCGCTGCAGGAGGTTGATCGCCTGGCGATCTTTATGGGCACCGAGGGTGCCGGCCTGGGCGCCAAGACTATCGCGGGCTGCGACCGAGCCGTGCGCATTCCGATGGCGCACGGGGTCGATTCGCTCAACGTGGCCGCGGCGAGTGCCGTCGCATTTTGGCAGCTGTGCCCGCACGTGAGCAACGAGTATCACTACCAGCCGGGGCTGTATCATTAGGTAGATAGTTCGCACCGGACTCTGATTCGGTGTGTTTCGGTCGACGCCGGTCGGTGCTAAGCTGGTATTGGTTTTGTCTTAATTTGCTGTTTTGTCGGTTGACGTGCGCTTTTGGGGAGGGCGTGTGGCTAAGAAATCTACGGCTATCGATGTAACGCAGGGCGTTATTTGGCAGCAGCTGATTTCGCTGTGCGTTCCCATCTTTTTTAGTTCGTTTTTTCAGCAGGCCTACACGCTTATCGGTACCTATATCGTCGGTCAGTTTGGCGGCAAGCTCGCACTGGGCGGCATTCAGGCCACGATGGTGCTCACCGAGCTCTGCATTGGCTTTTGCGTTGGCGTCGGCGCCGGCTGCGCGGTCATTACCGGTCAGTATTTTGGCCAGCACGATGATGCGCGACTGAGCCTTTCGGTCCATACGGCCATGACGCTCGCGCTGGTGGGCGGTATCGTTTTCTCGATTCTTGGCATGGTGTTCGTTGAGCCCATGCTGGTGCTTATGAACACGCCGCATGAACTGTTGGCCGAGGGCGCGGCCTATGCCCGTTGCTATTTTGCCGCCATGGTTGCGGCGCTGCTGCTCAATATGGGAACGGCACTGCTGCGCGCCGTGGGCGACACGCGCGGGCCTGCTGTGATCATCGCTTCCGGCTGCCTTGTTAATGCGGTGCTGGACGTCATCTTCGTTGCCGTGCTTCATATGGAGGCTTTGGGCTGCGGCATCGCGGTGGCGCTGACCATTTGCTCCAACGCCACGATGATCGTGATTCGTATGATGCACGCACCGGGTGCGTGGCGGCTTTCACTGTCCAAACTCGGCATTGATCCTGGCATTTGTAAGAGTATGATCTCGTGTGGTCTGCCGCTTGGCTTTCAGTCTGCTGCGTATTCGATTTCCAACGTTTTGATTCAGGTATCGGTCAACTCGTTTGGTGCCGATGTCACCACGGCGTGGGGTCTTTCGGGCCGCTTAGATGGCATTGTCTGGATGGTTACCGAGGCGCTTGGCGTGTCGATTACCACGTTTTCGGCACAGAACTTTGGCGCGCGCAACTACGAGCGCATGCGAAAGGGATACCACACGTCGCTCGTGCTGTCGTTTATGCTCATTGGTGGCCTGTCTGCCGTGTTGCTGGTGTTCTCGGGTCCGTTGTCGCGTCTGTTTGTCGACGATGCTTCGATTTCGGCGTACACCACGACGATTCTTCATTTCATCGCGCCGTTCTACGCGATCTTCTCGATTATCGAAAACGCGTCGGGTTCCATTCGCGGTGCCGGCGTGAGCTTGCAGCCCATGCTGCTCACGATTTTTGGCACTGTCGTGCTCAGGGTGATCTGGGTGTTTGCGATTATGCCGTTCGATCCGTCGCTTGAGCACCTGCTGCTGGTTTACCCCGTAACCTGGCTCATCACGGCCACGATGTTTACCATTTACCACCACAGCGGCAACTGGCTAGGCCGCGCCACCGCCTAGCCATTCGGGACGTCCCCAATGGCTAGTAATCGATGCCTTGGCGGGCTAGGAGTCCTTCGTCGAAGTAGTGTTTGATGGGGCGCATTTCGGTGACAAGGTCGGCGAGGTTCGCGAGGGGCAGCAAGCCCCGGCCGGTGAGCACGAGCTCCGTGGTGGCGGGCTTTATCGCGATCAGCGCTTCGACATCCTCGCGCGTCACGAAGCCGCGGCGCATGGCCTCGCCGAGTTCATCCAAAATCAGAACGTCGACCTGTGATATCTGCTCGCATGCGAGCTCCATGATCTGCGCGGCGCAAGCCTCGGGTGTGTCGCGGTCGGCTTGTACGATGCGTAGCCCTAAACGAGGTGCTTCATCATGTTCGGCGCAGTGCAGCTTCTTGGCAAACTGAAGCATGAGCACGTTAAGTCCATAGCCCGTGGCACGCAGCGCGAGCCCCAGCGCAGCCGTCGTCTTGCCCTTGCCGTCGCCCGTATAGATTTGAACCTTGCCGACTTCGAGTGATGCCATCTCTATCCTTTCGTGCCCGGCGTCGGTTTATCGCCGTCCGGGTTGGGTATTCTAGAAATCATTATCAACCCCAGTAGATGGAGTTCAAGCAGATGGAGATGGATGACAACAAACGTAGACGGAATATGATCCTCTACGTGCTCATCGCCTTCGTCGTCTACCTCGTGCTCTCGACCGTTCTGTTCCCCAACATCGGTCACACGCAGCAGATTACGAAGACCGATTACTCGACGTTTGTCAAAGCGCTCGATAAGAAGAGCGTCGACAAGGTCGAGTACAACACGGACGATTACTCGATTTATTACACCAAGAAGGGCGAGGACGAGAACATCGCCTACAAGACGACCGGTGTGCCGAATGACGCGGGCTTTACCGATCGCGTGCTTGAGTCTGGCGCTTCGCTGGAGTCGGTCGTTCCCGATAAAAACTCGGGTTTGATGACCTACTACCTGCTCACACTCATTCTTCCCATGGCGATTTTCTTCCTCATCGGTTGGTGGCTCAACCGCCGCATGAAGAAGGCTATGGGCGATGACGGCCCGTCGATGAACTTTGGCGGCGGCGGTTTTGGCGGCGGCGGACTGGGTAAGTCCGGCGCGCGCGTGATCGCCTCCAAGGACGTGGGCGTGACCTTTAAGGACGTCGCCGGTCAGGAAGAGGCCAAGGAGTCTCTCAAGGAGGTCGTCGACTTTCTGGAGAAGCCGCAGCGCTACGAGGAGATCGGCGCCAAGCTGCCGCGTGGTGCTCTCCTTGTTGGCCCTCCGGGTACCGGTAAGACCCTGCTTGCCAAGGCTGTTGCCGGCGAGGCCGGTGTTCCGTTCTTTAGCATTTCGGGCTCTGAGTTCGTTGAGATGTTTGTCGGTCGCGGCGCTGCTAAGGTTCGTGACCTGTTTAAGCAGGCCAAGGAAAAGGCACCGTGTATCGTCTTTATCGATGAGATCGATACCATCGGTAAGAAGCGCGATGGCGGGGGCTTTAGCGGCAACGACGAGCGCGAGCAGACGCTCAATCAGTTGCTGACCGAGATGGATGGCTTCGATAACCACAAGGGTATCGTTGTCCTTGCCGCAACCAACCGCCCCGACAGTCTCGATCCCGCTCTACTGCGCCCCGGTCGTTTTGACCGCCGCATCCCCGTCGAGCTGCCCGATCTGACCGGCCGCAAGAACATCCTCGAGCTGCATGCCAAGAGCGTGAAGACCGAGCCGCCGATCGACCTGACCGCGATTGCCCGCGCCACGCCCGGTGCCTCGGGCGCCGACCTGGCCAATATCATCAACGAGGGCGCCCTGCGCGCCGTTCGCGAGGGTCGCAAGCGTGCAACCCAGGACGACTTCGAGGAGTCGGTGGAGGTCGTCATTGCCGGCCAACAGCGTAAGTCCACGGTGCTGTCCGACCACGAGAAGCAGGTCGTTTCTTATCACGAGATCGGCCATGCCATCGTTGCCGCTCGCCAGAAGGGCTCTGCGCCGGTCACGAAGATCACCATCGTGCCGCGCACGAGCGGTGCTCTTGGTTATACCATGCAGGTCGAGGAGGACGAGCGCTTCCTGACGACGCGCCAGGAGGTCTTGGACAAGCTCGCTGTCTATTGCGGTGGCCGCGCAGCCGAGGAGCTCATCTTTGGAGAGATGACGACCGGCGCCGCCAACGACATCGAGCAGGCCACCAAGCTCGCCCGTAATATGGTGACGCGCTTTGGTATGTCCGACGAGTTTGGCATGATGGCGCTCGGTACCGTGCAGAACGCGTATCTCAATCAGGACACGTCGCTCACCTGCGCCCCCGGTACGGCCGAGCGCGTGGACGCGATTGTCGCCAAGTTGATCGAGGATGCGCACGACCGCGCTTTGCAGATTCTGAAGGAGAACAAGTTTAAGCTCCACGAGCTGGCTCGTTATCTGTATAAGAAGGAGACCATCACGGGCGAGGAGTTCATGAACCTCCTCACGCGCGAGAATCCGCTGATGCCCAAGCAGCAGTAAAGCCGCGGCCGAGCCAGTAAACGCCGACGCCCCATTTGAGCAGCTTTCTCAAATGGGGCGTTTTGCTTGAGAGGGATGGAAATGAAGATCGTGGTGAGCGCCTGCTTGATGGGCGAGAGCTGCAAGTATAACGGGCTCGACAACTACCATCGCGAGTTGGTCGAGGCCTGCGAGCGTACAGGGACCGAGGTCCTCTTGGTGTGCCCTGAGGTCTTTGGGGGCCTGCCCACGCCGCGCAAGCCGTCCGAGATTGCGAACGGAGAGGTTCGTACCTGCGAGGGCATATCGGTCGATCGCGAATTTCGCCTGGGTGCCCAACGAGCGCTCGATATGTGCGAGCAGGCGGGCGGGCCGGAAGAGGTCGCCGCGTGCATCCTGCAGGACCGTAGTCCCTCGTGCGGCGCGGGTCGCATCTACGACGGAACATTCAGCGGCACCCTTACGGCGGGCAACGGCGTCTTCGTTGATTTACTGCTCCGCCACGGTTATCGCGTGATCCCGGCTAGCGAGTTCGACCCCAGCATGCTGGAGCAATAAAAAACCACCACAAAGGTGCTGCTCCCTTGTGGTGGTTTTGGGTTAGAACTAGAGGGTGTGGCCGTAGGCGTTTGCGGCCTTGATGGCGGCGGCGAACTTTTCGTCGGTGAAGGGCTCGGGGTTGCCCTGCTTCCACTCGTTGGTGGCGTGCGCGTACTCGCACAGGGCCGGGATATCGGACTCGGAAAGCCCGACCTGCTCAAGCGTCACGGGCAGGCCCATCTGCTTGTTAAAGGCCGCGTAGCGCTCAAGGTTCTCGGTATCGCCCGTATAGGCGAACAGCACGAGCACGCCCAGGCTCACGACTTCGCCGTGCAGGTAGGTGCCCTCGCGCGGAATGCTGCATGTGGCGTTGTAGAATGCGTGCGCCACGCTCGAGTTGTAGTAGTAATCGTTCTGGTTCGTCAGGTTCGAGACATAGCCCGTATTGACCACGATATCGAGTGCGATTTGCTTGACGGCCTCGCTCGACAGGTCCTGGCGCACGTCCTCAAGACCCTGGACGCCATAGGTAAACAGCGGCTCGGAGCAGGTGTGGGCAAGCGCCAGGCCAAGACCGGCGGTGTGCTCCAAATTACCGGCGCTCGTTGCGTACTCGACCTCGGGCTGCTTGGACAGGGCATCGCCCACGCCGGCCCAGAAGTACTCCGCCGGAGCCTCGGCGATGATCTTGGGGTTGATGAAGATGTGCGCCGGTCGGTTGGGGTACGAATAGCCCTCGAGCGAGCCGTCGTCGTTGTACACGACGGCAATGGCGGTCGCGGCGGAGCAGTTGGAACAGATCGTCGGGACAGTGAAGACGATCTTCTTGAGCTCGATGGCCGCCGTTTTGACGGTGTCGAGCGCCTTGCCGCCGCCGCAGGCGATAAGAACATCAGCCTCCTGGCAGGCAGGGGAGTTCACGACCTTGGCGATATTGGCACGCGTACTGTTGGTGCCATAGACGCGCGTCTCCAGGACCTCGACATCGGTACCTTCAAGTGCCGCCTCGATTCCTGGCAGCGCCGCAGCCAGGGCTCGCTTGCCGCCAATGATGGCGACTTTCTTCGCGCCGTACTCCGCCAGTGCAGTTGGCAGCTCGGTAAAGCAATCCTCGCCAACGGTGTAGTCGCTCATTCCAATCGTGCGCATAGCAACCTTCTTTCGTTCGATAAAGTGCTTTCAGGTATTTTGCTCCTAGAGAAGGGCTGTAATAGCGAGAAATTTCGAACGTAAAAACCAGTGTTGAGGGTTTTTCGCCGGCGCGGAACGTGCTAGCATACTCCGCATAAGCGTTGATGGGGACGAGTAGTCGGCCGTCCGCATGCTACAGAGAGCGGGGAGCGCTGAGAACCCGTGCATGCGACCGATGAAAATCACCCCGGAGCTGCGGTCCCAACGGACGTGCCGCGCAGGCTCGTCTTAGTAGACATCGCCGAGATGGTCGTCGATACAGGCCAGCCGAGTAACGGATGCGAGCGCGCGAATACGCGGGCGAGGGCATCTAAGCTGGGTGGTTAAGCGAAGAGCTTTTGCGGGCGTGCAGCCCGTTTTGTGGCGCTTCGTCCCAGCTTGCAGGGACGGGCGCTTTTTTGGTGCCCATCGGGCGTGCGCGCCCACGACATGAAAGGGGTACCGTGGCAAACGAGTACAAGCAGACGATGAATCTGCCCAAGACCGGTTTTCCCATGCGTGCCGGTCTTTCCAAGTCCGAGCCCAAGCGACTCAAGGACTGGCAGGACAACAAGGTCTACGAGCAGGTTCTGAAGAAGAACGAGGGGCATAAGAAGTTCGTGCTGCACGACGGCCCTCCGTACGCCAACGGCCCGATCCACATCGGCCATGCCATGAACAAGATCTCCAAGGACATGATCAACCGCTACTGGATGATGCAGGGCTATGAGGTTCCCTATGTCCCCGGTTGGGACTGCCACGGTCAGCCGATTGAGCACAAGGTCGAGGAGAAGCTCGGCACCGAGAAGTTCAACCAGACCTCCACGGCTAAGATCCGCGAGCTTTGCAATAAGTTCGCTGTCGAGAACATCGAGCTGCAGAAGGCCGGCTTCCGTCGCCTGGGCGTGCTCGGCGATTGGGACAACCCGTATCTGACGCTCTATCACCAGCATGACGCCGCCGACATCGAGGTCTTCAAGGCTATGTTCGACAAGGGCATGATCTATCGCGGCCACAAGCCCGTCCACTGGTGCAAGCACTGCCACACCGCACTCGCCGAGGCCGAGATTGAGTACTCTGACGAGACGAGCCCCTCCATTTTCGTGCGCTTCGAGATGACTTCCAAGCCCGCCGGCCTCGAGAACTTCGACGGCCCGGTCGACTTTATCATCTGGACGACCACGCCGTGGACCATCCCCTCCGACCAGGCCGTTTCCCTTAAGCCCGGCGCCGCCTATGTCGCCGTTGAGCACGAGGGTCGTGCCGAGGTCATGCTCGAGGACCTGGCTCCCAAGTGCTGCGAGGAGTTTGGCTGGGAGTACACCCCGGTTATGGTCGACGGCAAGCCCTACGTGGTTCCTGCCGAGACCTTCCACCACATCCACTACAAGCAGCCGATCTTCGACGGTGTCGAGGGCGTGGCGCTGCTGGCCGATTACGTCGGTGTCGATGACGGTACCGGTATCGTCCACAACTCGCCCGGCCACGGCGTCGACGACTACTTTGCCTGCCTCAAGGAGGGCATCACCGACATCTGCATGCCGGTCGATGACGACGGCAAGTTCTACACCGGTGAGGAGTTTGGCACCGGTGGCCCCTTCAGCGGTATGGATACCGATGAGGCCAACCCGCACATTATCGAGTTCCTGCGCGAGCGCGGCACCCTGGTCCTCGAGAAGAAGATCACCCACAGCTATCCGCACTGCTGGCGCTGCAAGCACCCGGTGCTCTTCCGTGCTACCGACCAGTGGTTTGTCTCGATGGACAAGACCGGCTTGCGCGAGCAGGCTGGCAAAGAGGTCCGCGAGAACGTCAAGTGGTATCCGGCCCACGCGGCAAACCGCATCGGCGCCATGGTCGAGCAGCGTCCCGACTGGTGCATCAGCCGTCAGCGCAACTGGGGCGTGCCTATCCCCAGCTACACCTGCGCCGACTGCGGCGAGAAGGTCATGAACGACGCCACGCTCGACGCCGTTATCAAGCTCTTCCACGAGAAGGGCTCCGACGCCTGGTTCACCGACGCTCCCGAGAGCTACCTGGGCGAGGCTTGCGTCTGCCCCAAGTGCGGCGG
>CAJMRD010000082.1 GCA_905215725.1 uncultured bacterium
GGTCGAAGACGCTCTGCGCGAAGGCCGTTCCGTCCTGGGCGTCATGGCAACGGGGCGCGGCAAGTCGCTCATCTTTCATGTGCATGCCGCGCGCGAGGCGGTGCTTCGCGGGCGTGCGAGCATCTTTGTCTATCCGCTGCGCGCGCTCGTTGCCGACCAGGCCTATCACCTCTCGTCGACGATGGCATCGCTTGGCATTGGCGTTGGCGTGCTGACCGGCGAGACCGTGGAGGCCGCACGCGATGACGTGTTCGCCGGCCTAGCTTCGGGCCGCACCGGTATCGTGCTCACGACGCCCGAGTTCCTATCTATCCACCGTGACCGCTTCGCGCGTTCGGGCCGCATCGGCTTTGTCGTTATCGATGAGGCGCACCACGCCGGTCTTGCCAAGGGCGGCGACCGCAGCGCCTATCTCGACATGCCCGATATCCTCAAAGCCCTGGGCGACCCGGTCGTTATGGCTGCGACGGCCACCGCGACGGCTCCGGTTGTGGCCGAGCTTGCTCGCATGCTGCCGATCACTCGCACGGTGGTCGACGAGACGGTGCGCGAGAACCTGCAGCTCGAGGACGACCGCGATCTTGCAAGTCGCGAGAACCGTTTGGTGTCGATTGTGGCGACGGGGGAAAAGACCGTCATCTACGTCAATTCGCGCGACCAGTCCGTGGCGCTCGCCAAGACGTTGCGCAAGCGTGTGCCCGATTGCGCAACCCATATCGCGTTCTATAACGCGGGGCTTGCGCGTTCCGATCGCCGTCGCGTGGAGGAAGCATTCCGAGACGGCAGCCTCAGCTGCATCGTCTCGACATCTGCCTTTGGCGAGGGCGTCAACCTGCCCGATATCCGCCATGTCGTGCTCTATCACATGCCGTTTGGCGGCATTGAGTTTAACCAGATGAGCGGCCGCGCCGGTCGCGATGGCCAGCCCGCCGTGATCCATCTGCTCTATTCGTCGCGCGACGCCCGCATTAACGAGCGCCTACTCGACTGCTATGCGCCCGAGCGCGACGAGCTCGTCACGCTCTATCGAGCGCTGCAGACCATGTGGCGTTCCAACCGTGGCAAGACGGGGGACGATTCATTCTGCGCAAGTGATATCGACATCGCGCAGATGTGCCTTGCCATCGATGCCCGCACGCCGGTCGACGAGCGCTCGGTGGAAAGCGGCCTGGGAATCTTCGAAGAGCTTGGTTTCTGTCGCGTTTCGGGGTTTGACGACACTCGTCGTATCGCGATGGCCGAAAACCCCGGCCGCGTGCAATTGAGCAGGTCAATTCGCTATTTGGAGGGCTTGCGCTCGCGCATGGAGTTCTCGGCTTTCCGGAGCTGGGCGCTCGATTCGTGCGCTTCTGATATGCTAGCCAAAGTTAACCGCCCGATCGTACCGCGGGCCTAGGGGAAGGGGACCTCGATGGATGCCGCAGCCCGTACCGCCCATGATTCCACCCTCCAGCCGTTTTCGGAGATGGAGCACTATAAGCATGCCGATGAGCTGCCGCCCGAGATTATGGCGGACAGCTACGACAAGCTGGAGCGCCTGTGCCTCAAATATATGAATGAGGACGACTTTTCTAAGGTTGAGCAGGCCTACTGCTTTGCCGCCGAGAAGCACTGCAACCAAAAGCGCCGCTCGGGCGAGATGTACATTAACCATCCCGTCGAGGTTGCCATCATTTTGGCCGATCTCAAGATGGACTGCGATGTGGTGTGTGCCGCGCTGCTGCACGATACCGTCGAGGATACCGAGACCTCGCTCACCGATGTTTCCGGCCTGTTTGGCGAAACCGTTGCTGAGCTCGTCGATGGCGTGACCAAGCTCACCAACATCGAAGTCGACAGCATGGACGAGAAACAGGCCCTCACGCTGCGCAAGATGTTCCTCGCCATGTCCAAGGACATTCGTGTCATCATCGTTAAACTTGCCGACCGTCTGCACAACATGCGTACGCTGGCGGCCCTGCGTGAGGATCGTCGCCTGTTTAAGGCTCGCGAGACCATGGACGTGTACGCGCCCTTGGCCGACCGCCTGGGCATGAGCTCTATTAAGTGGGAGCTCGAGGACCTGTCCTTCTTCTACCTGGAGCCCGATGCCTACCAGCGCATCGCGCGCATGGTGGCTGAGTCGCGCGAGGTCCGCGAGCGCTACCTTGCCGAGACCATCAAGACGCTCACCGACGAACTCAACCGCATTGGCCTGGAGGGCTTCCAGATTAATGGCCGCTCCAAGCACTATTGGTCCATCTACCAAAAGATGAAGCGCAAGGGCAAGGAGTTCTCCGAGATCTACGACCTGGTGGCGCTGCGTGTTATTACCCATTCGGTGCGCGATTGCTACTCCACGCTCGGTGCGGTGCATACGCTGTGGCATCCCATGCCTGGTCGCTTTAAAGACTATATCGCCATGCCCAAGGTCAATAACTACCAGTCGCTCCACACGACGGTCATCGGCCCCACGGCTCGTCCGCTCGAGATTCAGATTCGAACCTACGAGATGCATGAGCAGGCCGAGTATGGCATTGCCGCCCACTGGCTATATAAGAAGTCGGGCGGATCGTCTGCTTCCAAGACCAATGACGCTCAACGTTTGGACGACCAGATCAACTGGCTCAAGCATTCGCTCGATTGGGCGGCTTCCGACGAAATCACCGATGCCAAGGAATACCTGCATTCGCTGAAGGTCGACCTCTTCGATCAGGAGATTTTCGTCTTTACGCCCAAGGGCGAGGTCATGGCGCTTCGTGCCGGCTCCACGCCGCTCGACTTTGCCTACGCCGTTCACACCGAGGTGGGAAACCACTGCGTCGGCGCTAAGATCAACGGTGCGGTGGCCCCGCTCACGCACGAGATCAAGACGGGCGACCGCGTTGAAATCCTGACTAACAAGAGTTCCAAACCGTCGCGTGATTGGCTCAAGATCGTCAAGACGCCTTCCGCCAAGTCAAAGATCCGCCGCTATTTTGCCGCTGCGACCAAGGACGACGACGCTGCCGCCGGCCGCGATATGCTGGCCAAGGACCTGCGTAAGCGTGGCTATGGCATTTCTACGCCGCGTTCGACGCGCGCGCTCAATGCCGTGGCGGAGCAGTTTAACTTCAAGCAGCTCGAGGACCTGTTTGCCGCCGTCGGCGCCGGCAAGGTTGCCCCGCGCGCTGTGGGCAATAAGGTCGAGCAAATCTTGGACCCAAAGCCCGAGGAACAGCTCACCAAGGCCGAGGCTATCGCCGAGGTCGTGAAACAGCCTGCTCGCGGCTCCAACCGCAAGCCGCAAAAGCGCGGCAAGAGCGCCAGTAACGGCATTATCGTCAAGGGCGAGAGCAACAGCGGCCTGCTAGTCCGTCTGGCTCATTGCTGCAACCCCGTGACGGGCGACGACATCGTCGGCTTTATCACGCGCGGCCGAGGTGTCTCAGTGCATCGCGCCAACTGCCCCAACGTCAAGGGCCTCATGGAGCACCCCGAGCGCATGATTGACGTAGAGTGGGATGGTGCTGCCGACACTCTCTTCCAGGTCGAGATCGTGGTCGAGTGCCTGGACCGCATGGGCCTGCTCAAGGACGTCACCATTGCCATTGGCGATGCAGGCGGCAATATCCTTTCCGCCGCCACCTCGACCAACCGCGAGGGTATTGCGACCCTGCGCTTTATGGTCGAGATTTCGGATGCGAGCGGCCTGGATCCGCTGCTGGCTTCCATCAGCAGTGTCGATTCGGTCTACGACGCTCGCCGTCTTATGCCCGGCGAGGGCGGAGCGCAACTCAAGCGCCGTGTGTAGGTGCGAGAGCCTCTCAGCATCATAGATATTGGTTACGTTCGAGGCATCGTTTGGTGCCTCGAGCGTATTTTAGAAGGAGGGTATGCGCATGGACGATATGACTATGGACCTGACACCCCGAGGCACGGCTTCGATTGAGGCGCTCGTCAACGGCCCGATTCAGACCAACAGCTACGCCGTGATTTCGAATGACGAGTGCTTAATCGTCGATCCGGCGTGGGAGGGCGAGCGTCTTGTGGAGCATATCCGCACCGCGCATCCCGAGGTGCGCGTACTCGGGTCTGTCTGCACGCACGGTCATGCCGACCATGTTGGTGGGGTTGCCGGGGTTCGAGCTGTCGTTGGCGACAGCGCACTATATGAGTTGTGCGCTAAGGACGTGACGGTACCTCGCGCAAATATCGAGGAGCAGCGCGCCATGTGGGGTATCGAGACGCCCGATCCGGGTGAGCCGACGCGCTTGCTTGCCGAGGGCGATACAATCGAGGTGGGCGACGTCTGCCTGCAGGTGATCGAGACGCCGGGGCATACGCCGGGCGGCATCGTCCTGTTCGCCGCGACCGAGCAGGGAAACATCGCCTTTGTGGGCGACACGCTTTTCCCGGGCAGCCACGGTCGTACCGATCTTTCCGGCGGTGACGAGGCGGCGATTATGCGCTCGCTCTCCAAACTTGCCAAGATGCTTCCGCCCGATACCGTTTGCTTGACGGGCCATGGCGATTCGACCACGATGGCGCGCGAACTTATGCAGAACCCGTTTATGCAGATGTAGGCTCGAAGCCGTCTTTCGAACCACGAAGACCGCTCAATCGTCAAGCTATTTTCCCCAGTGGGTCGATTCTGTGGGGCAAACGGTCAAAATTTGTCCAATCGGATGGTATTCGTGAACAAACGAACGTTTATGCTCGGGTATGTCGTGGTAAAATCTCAGGCGTTATCGGAGCAACCTTACAGGAGGTTTCTTTTATGCTCGTCAACGCAGCAGACATGCTCAAGAAGGCCGAGGCCGGCAAGTACGGTCTCGGTGCCTTCAACACCAACAACCTCGAGTGGACCCTGGCTATTCTCCAGGCCGCCGAGGAGGCCAAGTCTCCGCTGATCCTTCAGTGCACCGCTGGTGCCGCTAAGTGGATGGGCGGTTTCAAGGTCTGCGCCGACATGGTCAAGGCTGCCGTCGAGGCCACGGGCGTTACCGTTCCCGTCGCCCTTCACCTCGATCACGGTTCTTATGAGGACTGCTTCAAGTGCATCGAGGCCGGCTTCACGTCCATCATGTATGACGGCTCTCACGAGGAGACCTTCCAGCTTAACCTCGACCGCACCAAGGAGCTCGTTGAGCTTGCCCACTCCAAGGGCATGTCCATCGAGGCCGAGGTCGGCGGCATCGGCGGCACCGAGGACGGCGTGACCTCCAGCGGCGAGCTCGCTGATCCTGCTGAGTGCAAGCAGATTGCTGACCTGGGCGTCGACTTCCTCGCCTGCGGTATCGGCAACATCCACGGCGTGTACCCTGCCGACTGGGCTGGCCTTTCCTTCGAGCGCCTGGGCGAGATCAAGGCTCAGACCGGCGACCTGCCCCTCGTCCTGCACGGTGGCACCGGCATCCCCGAGGATCAGATCAAGAAGGCCATCTCCCTGGGTATCTCCAAGATCAACGTCAACACCGATCTGCAGCTCGTCTTCGCCAAGGGTGTTCGCGAGTACATCGAGGCCGGCAAGGATCAGCAGGGCAAGGGCTTTGACCCCCGCAAGCTCCTCAAGCCTGGTCGCGACAACATCGTTGCCCGCACCAAGGAGCTCATGGAGGAGTTTGGCTCCGTCAACAAGGCGTAAGCGTCGCTAAACTTCCCGCCGGAAGCCCCGTCTCCCTACACTGTTTCCTTTGCGCTCACCTGGCTTCGCCAGAAGTCGCGCCAAGGAAACAGTTCCGGGGGACGGGGCTTCCTTCGTTTAACGCCGCAGGGTTACTGGGCTGAATTCATTTTTTTTGACTACCGTTCGGCGGTGTTGATGGCTCCCTTGTTGGGGCTTTCTTTTTATCTCGCTACAATGGGCTTCAAGCGTTCTAGTGACTTGGAGTTTTAGTATGGCTGTTGTTAAGGTGCTGCCTTCGGATGGGAAGGTTATTGACGAGGGTCCTGTTGGTTGCTCTGTTGATGTTTGCAATGATGACTTCCGTTTTCTAGATGTTGGCTTGCCACCCGAGATTCTGCGTTTAAAGGACGCGGGGTATCTTTCGCAGGCTATTGAGGCTTGCGACCGCCTACTTGCCCAAGATCCCGATCCCTCGCTTGCTGCCTGCGTTCGTGCCGAGCGGTATCGCATGCTTGAGACGCCGCTTCATTTTTCGGTGTCGCGCGATCGAGCTATTGCGATGATTCGCGAGGAGTGGCCTGAGTTTACCGAGGAGCAGTTTGACGATCTGATTGACCGTAAGCGTATTGACTGGCGCTTTATCGATGGCGAGCTGTTCGTTCTCGACAACTTCCTCGATTCGCTTCGCGTATATCCCAAAGAGGTTCCCGGCATGCGGCCCGATCCTACGGACGGAATTACACTGCGCAACGAGATGCTCAAGGAGATGGAGTCGCAAAATGGATTGGCTCGCGTCATTACGCTTAAAGCGTCCGTGTCTGTCCCCGGCGCTCTGGAGGGGGAGACCGTTTGCGCTTGGCTTCCCGTCGCGGCTGCCTGCCGTCAGCAGTTTCGGGTCGAGATTCTCGACATGACGCCGGAGGGTGCTGTTGCTCCCGCGAATGCTTCGGCTCGTACCGTCTCGTGGTCTTCTTCGAGCGAGCGCTCATTCTCGGTGACTTATCGTTATCACATTGATGCTGCTTATTGTGATGTCTACGGTGGCATACTTCCGGTTCATCCGCGTATGGACGCGCCTCTGCCCGAGGATATTTCCGAGGACCGTCCGCACATTGCATTTACGCCGTATCTGCAGCAGCTGACGGCCAGCGTTGTTGGCGGACTCGAGGATCCGCTCGATTGCGCCCGTGCTATCTATGATTACCTGACGCAGTATATCGACTATCGCTATCAGCCGCCGTACTTGCTTTTGGAATCTATTGCCGATGACTGCGCGCATTCGCTCCGCGGCGATTGCGGCGTTATGGCGCTCACGTTTATCACCATGTGCCGTATCGCGGGCGTGCCTGCCCGTTGGCAGAGCGGCCTGTACGTTGCGCCCGATTCGGTGGGGTCGCACGACTGGGCAGAGTTCTATACGCCGCAGACCGGTTGGCTCAACGCCGACGTGTCATTTGGATCTTCTGCTCGCAGGATGGGGGAGGAGTGGCGCCGCCGTCACTACTTTGGCAATCTCGACCCATGGCGTATGGTGGCCAACAATCGATTCCAGGCAGAGTTTGAGCCCTCTTTCGACGGCATGCGCGAGGACCCTTACGATAACCAGATGGGTGAGGCTTCGGTCGACGGTCGCGGATGCCGTCAGCGCGAGATGCTACGCACGGTCGAACTCATCGAAATGCTCGAAGTTCCATTTTCGGACTAATCGGTAGAAAGCTGTGATAAACTAACTCACGCATTACGTGCCCGAGTGGCGGAATTGGCAGACGCAGTGGACTCAAAATCCACCGTTGGCAACAACGTGCGAGTTCGAGTCTCGCCTCGGGCACCATACATGCAAGTGAGCGTTCAAGGGGGTTGCGGCCCCCTTTTTCGTGCCGAACTCGCGTGAGCGCGCGAAGCGTTAAGCAAACAGGCCTGCGGCCTGTTTGTAGCGGAGCGTGGCGAGGGCGCCGCGCGTCCGAAGCCCGGGGCTTCGCGAAGCGAAGGCCCTTCGAGTCTCGCCTCGGGCACCATACATGCAAGCGAGCGTTCAAGGGGGTTGCGGCCCCCTTTTTCGTGTACGTAATGTGATAACGCGCTGTACGTGTTATTATTCGCAAAGCGTTGTTTCCGCAATGCCCTAAAGAGGAACCCGAGGGTTCCCACCTTTTGGCGCCAATGAGCAGCTGACTGGTCATACAACTTAGATTCCATTCCTCAAATCGAGGAAGTCTATGTGTACGACCTGGTTGCTAAGAAGCGCCGGGTTATTTTTTTATGAATGGAGGTAGGGAAAAATAGCTAAGTCTGATGACACCCGCATCAACGACGAGATCACTGCATCTTCGTGCCGTTTGATTGGCGTCGATGGCTCTCAGCTCGGCCTGTTCGCCATCCGCGATGCCCAGCGCGTCGCCGACGATCAGGGTCTCGACCTGGTCGAGATTGCTCCCAACGCGGAGCCGCCGGTCTGCAAGGTCATGGACTACGGTAAGTTCAAGTACCAGCAGGCCATGAAGGCCAAGGCTGCTCGTAAGAACCAGTCCAAGGTCGAGGTCAAGGAAATGAAGTTCCGACCCAAGATCGACGTTGGTGACTACGAGACCAAGAAGGGCCACGTTCTGCGTTTCCTCAAGAAGGGCGCGCGCGTTAAGATCACCATCATGTTCCGCGGCCGTGAGATGGCTCACCCGGAGCAGGGCCTTAACGTTCTCGAGCGTCTCGCCGAGGATCTCAAGCCTTACGCTACGGTCGAGTCCAAGCCTAAGATGGAAGGCCGTAACATGCTTATGCTGCTCGCCCCGATTAAGGGCGCCTTCGATGAGGATAAAGCGGCAAGCGATACCAAGTAACTAGTGTTCTGTAACCGATTAAGGAGTATTTCATGCCTAAGATGAAGTCCCACAGCGGCACCAAGAAGCGTTTCCGCAAGACTGGTACCGGCAAGCTTATGCGCGCCAAGGCTTTCAAGAGCCACATCCTGAGCAAGAAGTCCACCAAGCGTAAACGTGGCTTCCGTCAGGAGACCGAGATCGCCGCTGCCGACCGCAAGGTCATCAAGTCGCGTCTCGCCTAAGTTCGCGTTCCCGTTTTTCGTTTTACCGTCTAGGAGTTGATAGAACATGGCACGTATTAAGCGCGCTGTTGCCGCCAAAAAGAAGCGCCGTACCGTTATGCACCGTGCGAAGGGTTACTACGGTGCCGCTTCGCGTACTTACAAGCATGCTAAAGAGCAGGTCCAGCACTCCCTGCAGTATCAGTATCGTGATCGCCGCAACAAGAAGCGCGAGATCCGTTCTCTCTGGATCACCCGTATCAACGCTGCTGCTCGCCTGAACGACATCTCTTACTCTCAGTTCATGCACGGTCTGAAGGTTGCCGGCATCGAGCTCGACCGCAAGGTCCTGGCTCAGATGGCTTACGAGGACATCGAGTCCTTCAACGAGCTGGCTACCATCGCCAAGAAGGCTCTCGAGGCCTAATAGATTCTCTTGAATCGCTAGGGGAGTGTCGCGTTGTGCGCGGCGCTCCCTCTTTTTATCTGAAGCGCTGGTTTATATAGCAAAAGCGCGAGTAGATAGACACTTACAGGTGACCGATCTTTATATATCTCTTAACCGAAGGGTCATCATCTGATACGTGCAGTATTTCTGCACCAGCCTTTCTATTACTTATATAGGAAGCGAAGTATTGTGTAGGACTTGTGAAGAGTGGAATTCCCGCCCCCGGGGCCCCTCCGGTCTGGCAATATATCTCCTTGCCGCGCGGCCCGGTGCAACCGGGAACCAGCACAGGCGTGCACCTTGAGAACCGGATACTGCGAGGATGGACACACCAGATGTGTCGCATCCGGGCAGACATCGAACCATTTGAAATGGTCTAACTTGGATT
>CAJMRD010000083.1 GCA_905215725.1 uncultured bacterium
AAAAGCCGATGCGGCTCGCGCGTTCCCTCGTATACCCGATAGACCGTCTGCATGTGTATGCCAGCCCCTTACGCTCTGGTGCAAGTTTGTTTACTGAGGGGCATTCTCGCACGAAACATTCAACCTATTTGCCCAGAGCGCATGTTGGTTTGGTGAGCGGCTTTAGTAGTCGGTGAAAGTGAGGGGGTTATTGAACTGCGACGAACTTCTTTGGCCTGCCGGCGTGGCGTTCTTGGGCGGCGTAGCGCTCGATGCTGTCTATCGTTATCATCCGACGGCCGTCGACGAGTTCAACATCGAGCTTTCCGGCTTTGACCAGAGCGGTAATCCGTGGAGCGGAGACTTTGAGGTCCAGCGCTGCGTCTTTAAATGTTCGGCACGCCGCTTCCCGAGCGTCCTCGTGGTCGATTTCGACTGAAAGGGCCACGACCTCGGCCGAGTGTTCGTACCCTGCCGGAGTCAAACCGTTGTTGAGGTCGTCGGCCAAAAACGCCATCAGCGCCTCGGTGGCATGGGCAATCGCTTTTTCGCGTGTATCGCCATCGGCAAAGGCGCCGGGAATCTGCGGGAAGCTGGCGCAGTAACCGTCGTCTTCTTTTATGAGAACGCAGTCATAGGTAAATCGCTGCCTCATTTTGCCTCCAACTACCATCCAGCTTGGCGACGAATACTTGCCCACGTGCCCTTCTTTGGTCGATCACCACCAGAGCCGTTCACGGTGACAACACGGTCACCAGAAACATACTTAGCATGACTACCGACTTGCGCGACCTTCACGAATCCATCGTGCTTGAGTAGGGCAATGATTTCCCGAAAGGTAGGAGGCTGCATGGGACGACCTCTTTCAGCCGTCCTAATTATAAACTACTTTATAATTTTTGCTAACCAGTTAATGAATATTACTGGCGCTGCTTGGGCTCGGTGACGATGGCTCGGACGATGCGGGGGCGATCGGTGAGGTCGTGGACGATGCGCACGTCCGACAGACCCGCTTGACGACAGAGCTCGGCCGCGGCATCGAGGGCGCCCTCGTAGAGCTCGCAGGCAAACAGGCCGCCGGCGCGCAACATGTAGGGCGCCGCGTTGAGCAGGCGGCGGAAGATATCGAGGCCGTCGACGCCGCCCTCGAGCGCCAGGTCGGGCTCAAAGTCCTTGACCTCGTGCGGCAGCGAGCGCATGACGCCGGTCGGGATGTAAGGTGGGTTGGAGACGAGCACATCAAAGGTGCCCCACTCTTCGCGGGGAATGGAACTCACCAGGTTGGTGAGGCTAAAGGCAACCTCATCTGCCGTGAGGCCGAGGGCGTCGCGGTTTTTGGTGGCCAGATCGATGGCGCGCGGCTCGATATCGGTGGCGGTGCAGGTAACGTGACCGCGGCGCTCCCAGGCAAGGGAGAGCGAAATGCAGCCCGTGCCGCAGCCGACCTCGAGAACGCGGGCAGTGCGGGGCTCGGCTGGGGCAGGCGAAGCGGCATCCTGAGCTGAAGCCGTTTCCTGGTCGGTACTCTCGATGGCGATGCCGTATTCGTCGAGCTCGGACTCGGCGGCTTCCGCGACTTCGGCTTCTGCTGCCTGCGCGGCGGCTTCCTCGGCCTCGCGATCGGCCAGTTCCTCGGCATAGGCACGGCTGCCCAGTACGTCGCTGCCTAGCGCCGCCTCATCGGCAGCCGTCAGGTTAGCGGCACGGCGCTCGGCGGTCGCCCGTTCGTCTGCCAGCGCGGCCTCGGCCTTGCGAGCCTGCTCGACCTCATCGTTCCAAGGCAGCTCAACACGCTGACGGGCAGCAGCCTCGGGGCTCAGCACCTCGGCATCCAGATAATTGAGGACTTCCTCGACGAGCATCTCGGTTTCGGGGCGCGGAATGAGCACACCGGGGGCGCACGCGACGTCGATCATGCGAAACTGCGTGCTGCCCGTGATGTATTGCAGCGGTTCACCTTTAGCGCGACGAACAACGGCCGCGTGCATGGTCTCGAGCCGGGCCGCGTTAAGCGTCTCGTCCATACGTATATATAGGTCAATGCGCGCCAGGCCCGTGGCGGCGCACAGCAGCCACTCGGCAGAAAGACGGGGGTGCTCCTCGCCGCGCTCGGCCAGGTACTCCTTGGTCCACTCGAGACAACGCTTGATGGTCCAGATCTCGTTTGCCATGGGGCCCTCCCCTCTTAAGCGCCGGACGGCGCGCGAATGTCGGAGCAGATTGTAAGCGAGGCCAGCGCTTGGCAAGGGACGATTGAAGGCGAATATCGAGAATCAGCCCAGAATTTTGCTTGGAACCTGCCTGAAATGTTCATTCGTCGACGTCTAAATCTGCATTCGTCAAGCTTTTGACAAGGTTGCCCAAAACTGACCAATATCTAACCAAGAACTTGCCACATCGCTTGACGCACGACCCATCAAAAATCGCCCCGCGACTTCTCGGACGCTTTTTCGAGCATTATTTTTAAAAATGATAAATAACTTTAAGCAGGTAAACAACTTAATTGTTATTAAAGAAGATTGAATAAACTCACAAAGCAATGTGCCCGACCTAGTCATTGGGGACGTTCTTATTTGACTAGTCGTTTAAGAACGTCCCCAATGACTACTAAGCCAGGAGTGTCCCAAACTGCCGGCAGAAAAGGAACGTCCCTAAGTGCCAACTAACCAATTGCCGTCTTCGGCAGCGATGGCAACGCCGCAGATAGAGGACGGACAGCGAGCGACGTCCAGAGCGAACAAGTTGGCATGAAAAAGGCAAGGCATAGACCTTCTGGTCATGCCTTGCCTTTTGAATGACAAATTGTCGCTCTGGGCGGCGCGCAGCGTCGAGTCGTTACGCGGTTTGTAAAACCGCGTAACCTACACGGCCTGCGCCAGCTTCTCGGCTCGCTCGGCGGCGGCGAGTGCCTCGATCACGGTGCCGAGCTGATCGCCCAGAAGGACGCCGTTGTAGGTGGAGTTGAAGCCGATGCGGTGATCGGTCACGCGGTCCTGGGGCTGGTTGTAGGTACGGATCTTCTCGGAACGGTTGCCATGGCCGATCTGGCTCTGGCGCTCGGCACCGAGCTCGGCCTGCTGCTTCTCGAGCTCCATCTCGTACAGACGGGCACGCAGCATCTGCATGCAGACCTCGCGGTTCTGGATCTGGGAGCGCTGCTCCTGCGACTGCACCACGGTGTTGGTGGGCAGGTGGGTAATGCGCACGGCGGAGTAGGTGGTGTTAACGCACTGACCGCCAGGGCCGGAGGCGCAGTAGGTGTCGATGCGCAGGTCAGACTGGTTGATCTGGACGTCGATTTCCTCGGCCTCGGGAAGCACGGCGACGGTAGCCGTTGAAGTCTGGATGCGGCCCTGGGACTCGGTCTTGGGGACGCGCTGGACACGGTGCACGCCGGACTCGTACTTCATAACGGAGTAGACGCGGTCGCCCTCGACCTTGAACTCAATGGACTTAAAGCCACCGGCCTCGCTGGGGCTGGAGTCGAGCACGGTAGTCTTCCAGCCGCGCGACTCGCAAAAGCGCTGATACATCTTGTACAGGTCGCCGGCGAAGATGGCCGCCTCGTCGCCACCGGCGGCGGAGCGGATCTCGACGATGGTGTTCTTGTCGTCGTTGGGGTCGCTCGGGATGAGCATGTACTTGATGTCTTCCTCGAGCTGGGGAAGCTTGGCCTCGTTTTCGGAGATGTCCATCTGGAGCATCTCCTTCTCATCGGCATCGGTGGTATCGTGCAGCATTTCCTTGGCAGCCTCGATGTCATCGAGCGCGCCGATGTACTCGCGCGAGGCGGCGATGAGGTCGGACTGGTGCGCGTATTCCTTGTTGAGACGCGTGAACTCCTTGATATCGGAGGCGACGGCCGGGTCGGAAAGCTTCTTCTCGAGCTCCTCGTAGGCCTTGATGATCTTTTCGAGCTTGTCGCGCATGACGGACTCCTTTATATGCGTGAAGGTGAAAATCGGCAGAATTGATGGGGCGCGGGGCGCCGCTGCGGGGGTAAGCCCGGCTAGAACATGTCGATCCTCAGATACATGCGCATCCCTTCGCGTATGGGGTACATAGTTGCGGTCTAACCCATACATGATAGCGTGCGCAGGCAAACCTGCATATAACCCGCACGGAATCCGACAAAGGGACAGTCCCTTTGTTGGATTCTAGAGCGTGTGGAGCAGAGCGATGAAAAAGCGGACACCCTGAAGGTAGACTCGGCGGGTAATGCGCTCGTTGGTGCCGTGGACGCCTCGGTCGCACTCGTCATCGTCGACCACAAAGGCCGAGAAACGAATGCACTCAGGGCAAATGCGCTGATAGTTGGCAGCGTCGGTCGCGCCGATCACGGTCGAGGGGACGATGCTGACAGGAGCCCCGCCCGTCGCACTCGGTCCGTTTTCCTCCGTCCCCTTTGGATCACGGAAATAGCGGGCGGCGATGGCGCGAACGGCCTCGAGCCCCGGTCCACCGACACGCGGAGACGGCGAAGGCTCGGAGCTGCCGGGGCCCAGCTCCACTTCGACACAACCGGCAAGGTCCGCCCCGGCAACCGCCTCACGGCAGCGCGCCACAACGTCGACCACGCTCGTACCCTCGAGCATGCGGAAGTTAATGTTGGCCCACATATCCTGCGGCATTACGTTGGCGCCGGTGCTGCCACCCTCGATCTGCGTGGGCGCGCAGGTGGTCGTCACCAGCGGATAGAGCTTTTTGCTGGCGAGGCAATCGCGGACAATGGCATCCCCGTTGGCGGCAATTTCATCGGCCGTGTAGAGCCCCAACTCGACGAGTTGAGCGGCAAGCAAGTCGGTCACGCGCGTCGGCCACTCGATATCGCAGATTGCGGTGATGGCACGGCTGAGCACCTCGAGCGATGTGCCGCCGTAGGGGTTGGACGAATGCCCGCCCTCACTCTTCGTCTTGAGTATGATATCGGCGTAACCCTTCTCCGCGAGGTCGGCATGCATAAGCCAGCCCTCGCCCGCGCCATACTCGGCAGCCGAAACAATACGGTAGTCACCCTCGTCGATCAGATATTCAAGTTCAACGCCACGCTCCTCGAGCACACGACCGATCGCCCCCGCGCCGTACTGCGTGGTTTCCTCGTCCTGGCCAAAGGCGAGCAGCAGGGTACGCTTGTGCTCCCAGCCGTGCGCGAGCGCATACTCAACGGCCTCCAGGATGCCTGCGACCTGGTCTTTCATATCGATGGCGCCGCGACCCCAAATGTAGGTGTCGTCCACATGTCCGCTAAAGGGGGCATGCGTCCAGTCAGCCTCGGTGCCGGGTACCACGGGAACCACGTCCATGTGGCCCATGAGCATAATGGGCTTGAGGGCAGGGTCGGAACCGCCAAGCGTCACCAATAGCGAATGGTCGATAAGCTCGACCTTACCCGCCGTAAATACGTGCGGCCAAGCCTGCTGCATATACGCGCGCAGGTCGTCGAACGGCTGCCAGTCCACCGCCTCGGCATCCATACTCGAGATGGTCGGAAACGACAGCACGCGACCCAAGCGCTCGCACGCGCCAGCCTCGTCTATATCGGCAAAATCATCCTCATGCGCAAAGAAGCGCCAAACCTCGGCCATGACATCCTTTCGATTGTGATGACGAGGGCCGCCCCACCGGAGCGGCCCTGCCACATAAGCGTTTGCGGTCGGTTATTTGTCCTCGAGATAACGCGAGAGGAACTCGCGAGTGCGCTGGTGCTTGGGGTTGCCGAAGAGCTCGGCCGGCGCGGCGTCCTCGAGCACCACGCCCTTGTCCATAAAGACCACGCGGTCGGACACCGTGCGGGCAAAAGCCATCTCGTGCGTGACGACGACCATGGTCATGCCTGCGGCAGCGAGCTTGCGCATGACCTCGAGCACTTCTCCCACGATCTCGGGGTCGAGCGCGGAGGTCGGCTCGTCGAACAGCATGATCTGCGGATTCATGCACAGGGCACGAGCGATGGCCACGCGCTGTTTTTGACCACCGGACAGGCGGCCCACGGCGGCGTGCGCGAACTTCTCGAGTCCCACGCTGGTCAGGTGCTCCATCGCGACCTTCTCGGCCTCGGCCTTGCTCATCTTTTTGAGCGTGACGGGCGCGAGCGTGCAGTTGTCGAGCACATCCATGTTGTTGAACAAGTTAAAGCCCTGGAACACCATGCCGATGTCCTCGCGGAGTTTATTGATATTGCAGCGCTCGGCCGTAAGGTCCTGGCCGTGGAACCAGATGTGGCCCGCGTCCGGGGTCTCGAGCAGATTGAGGCAGCGCAGGAAGGTCGACTTGCCCGAGCCCGAGGCGCCGATAATGGTGACGACCTCGCCGGGGTTAACGGACAGGTCGATGCCCTTGAGTACCTCGAGCGAGCCGAAGCTCTTGCGCAGGCCCTCGACGCGGATGAGCGGCTCATTGGTCTGTGCGGCGGCCGCAACGCCGGTAGTGGCGGTATCTGCCATGATGATTCTCCTCGTCTTAAGCCTAGTTAGAGCTGGGCAGCGTGGCCGGAGCCTCGGCACCGAGCTTTTTGCCAAAGGCTTCGAGCAGGCGGCTCGCCACGAGCGTCAGGATCAGGTAGACCACGAGCGCCACGCAGTAGACCTCCATCTGGCGGTAGTACACGCCGGCGACGGTGGTGGTGGCGTACATGAGGTCAAACACGCCGATGACCGAAAGCACCGACGAATCCTTGATGTTGATGATGAGCTCGTTGGTGAGCGCCGGAATCGCGTTTTTAATGCCCTGGGGGAACACGACCTTGCGCATAGCCTGCCACTGCGACAGGCCCAGCGAGCGTGCTGCCTCGGCCTGGCCGGGATCGATGGACTCGATGCCGCCGCGCAGGACCTCCATCATGTAGGCGGTGGAGTTGAGCGAGATGGTGACGAGGCCAGCGGTAAAGGTGCTCCAGATCTGGTTGGCCTGGGCGGTCTCGAAGCCCATGCCGCGCAAAACGGTGAAGCCCGCGTAATAGATGAGCAGACCCTGGACCATCATGGGCGTGCCGCGCACGATGGTGGAGTAGACGGTCGCAAAGCCGCGGCCGATACTCTTAAAGAAGCGCACCAGGTCGTTGTCCACGCGGTCGAACGTCTGAATACGCAGGAACACAAAGAGCAGTGCCAGGAAGAATGCGATGACAGTGCCGAAGGTGGCAAGCGCGATGGTGATCTCGATACCGCGAATGAAGAAGTCGCCGCTCTTGTAGGTCATGTAGACCAGGCTCGACAAAAAGTCGCTGGGGTTGGAATCCGAGACAATGCTCACCTGCACCAGATCGATAAACGACATGGCGCAGCGGTCGATAAAGAAAACTGCCGCGATGGCGACCACGACGTAGCTGCCTAAGCGTGCTCCACGACGGAAACGCTCAGATGCGAACGGCGACTTTTCGCGATAATCGCTCCAATGCATGAGTTTGGTGACGAGCGCCGCCGCCGACACGACGAGCCAGGCCCAAAGAATCGCCCAAAGACAATCTTGGAACACGCCCGTAGGCGCCAAGAAGCTCAGCGGCGTGGGGTTGCGCTGGCTAAACGCCAGGCCGAGCGCCGCGATAACGCTCGTGCCCAGGTACACATAACGGTGGTCGGCCTTGATAAAGGAGGCCAGACGATTGATGGTTTTCATGCTGCCTCCCTATGCCGGCTGACGGTCGAGGCACGCGTCCCACATTTGGTCGCGCTCCTCTTGGCTAATGCCCTTGAGTGCCTTGTCGATGAGCTTAAGCAGTTTGTCCGAGCCCTTGCGGCAACCGACATTTGCCGCGACCTCCTGCTTAAAGCCCTCGCCCTCGGCAAAATGAATAGGGACAATGCCCGGATTTTGGGCCATATAGCCCTTCTCGTTCTCGGTGTTGTAGGTCACGGCGTCGCACGTGCCCTGCAGCAGGTTCGAGAACACTGTGGGAACCGAATCGACCGGATTTTTGTGCACAACGCCCGGGATCTCGTCGATGACGGTGTCGAGCATGGTGTCCTTTTGGCCGAGTACCGTGGCACCGCTAAAGTCGCTGAGCTTGGTGGCGTTTTGGTAGGGGGAACCCTCTTTTACGAACAGGCCAAAGTAACCGATAAAGTACGGATCGGAGAAGCCGACAGACTCCTCGCGCTCGGGCGTGGCGCTCATGCCGGCGATGATGAGGTCGATCTGGCCGTTGTTGAGCGAATCGATAAGACCCGAGAAGCTCTGCTTGACGGCAACGGGCTCGCCACCGAGGGCTTTGCAGACGATCTTGGCGATCTGCACGTCGTAGCCATCGGCATAGGCACCCTGCACGTTGTCGATGGGGATGGTGTATTCACTGGCTTCGGAAACCTGCCAGTTGTACGGGGCGTAGGCCGCCTCCATGCCGATGCGGATCTTATCCTTGCCGATCACGGAATCGGACAGGTCGTCGCGACCGCCGCCCGTCGTGGGCTGAACCGCCTTGAGCGTGGACGGGCGCTGACAGCCGGCGAGCGCGCCGGCGACGACGGAAGCGCTCGCAGCGAGAGCGCTTCCCAAAAAGATGCGACGGCTGCATACCGGCTGGGTCTGCGCATCGCACTGTTGGGGAGAATGCATAATCTGCCTTCCCTGTTGAATCGTATGCTGACGACTTAACAGGATACCGCTCAGCGCTACCTCCAGCAAATGCATATATAAATGCATATATGCAAGTTTACGAACCGAAAACGATTGGTAGTCGTTGGGGACGTTCTTAAACGACTAGTCAAACAAGAACGTCCCCAACGACTAGGCATGAAAAAGGCAAGGCATAGACCTTCTGGTCATACCTTGCCTTTTGAATGACAAATTGTCGCTCTGGGTGGCGCGCAGCGTCGACCGGCCCGCCGTTCGTCAGAACGGCGGAACCTCTAGAGCAAAGTGACGCTAAAGCTGCGGACGTCCGTCTCGCCCGGCGCCAGCGTAATGGTGTTGGCCTTGTGCTCAAAAACGTCGTCCTCGGTGTCCATGGTGGTGTGACCGGTCCAAGGCTCGAGTGCCACAAACGGAGCGTCGTTGGCGGCAGACCACACGCCAATGTACTTAAAGCCCTCAAAGTCGATCTTGACGCCGTGGCCCGACTTGCGGCCGCGCAGCGTGAGCGTGGAGCCCGGAGTATCGGTGAACATGATGGCATCGTTATCGAAGCTACGGTGCGTGATGGGCAGCACGTCAGAGTTATCGGGCGCCTTGTAGCTGCCCTCAAACGTCATAAGACCGTCGGGCGTGATGATAGGAGCCTCGTTAGTCCAAGCCTCGGTAAACGCCAGCTCGTAATCCTCGAACGCCTCGTCCTCGGCACCGGGGGCGGGCACGTTAAATGCGGGGTGGCCGCCCGCCGAGAACGGCAGGG
>CAJMRD010000084.1 GCA_905215725.1 uncultured bacterium
GCCCGTGGGTTATACCCTAAGAGCAAACCACCCTTTTTAAGGGTGGTTCTGATTTTCAAACAACCGTCTGCAATTCCCGTTTGAACCAGAGCTTTGCGTTCTGCCTATGGCCCTTACGGGTACAATATCCAAGATATTTTGACTGTTAGAAGGAGTCTCATGACGGAGTCCTCTCAGCATACGTCTAAGCCCCAGGTCGAGGTTGAGGCCTCGGGCGGAGATGACAATAAGAGCGCACGCCGCGGCGCCATCTTTATCGGCGTCGTGCTGGTAGGTTATATCGTCTATCTGGTGGTAACCGGGCAGATGGGGCAGTTCTGGGCCGCTATGTCGAGCGTCCAGGCGTCATGGCTCGTTGTCGCGTGTCTTTGCATGTTCATGTATCTGTTCTTTGGCATTGTGGCCTATGCGATCGCCGTCTGGCTCGACCCATATTCACCCGTCGGCATCCGCGACCTGATCTCGGTCGAGGCGAGCGGCATCTTCTTTGGCAACCTGACGCCCATGATGATGGGCTCGACTCCCGCCCAGATCTACCGCCTGACCAAGGCGGGCCAAAATGTCGGCGAGGCTGGCGCCACGCAGTTCACGCGCTTTATCGTGTATCAGTTTGGCCTCGTTGCCTGGGGCGCTATCCTACTGCTTGCTCGCATGCCGTTTTTTGCCGAGCGCTATGGCGACATGACGCTGCTGTGTGTCTTTAGCTTTGGTGGGCACTGCTGCATCTTGCTGGGCATCTTCGCCGTCGCGCTCATGCCTAAGACCGTCACGCGCGTCGCCCATTGCATCATCAATTGGCTTGAGCGCATTGGTGTCTCGGCCACTAAGATCGAGGGATGGCGCACGTTTGTCGATGGCGAGATCTACTCCTTCTCCGAGAAGTTCAAGCTTTCAGCTGACCACTTTTCGTCTATGCTGCTCACGGTGGTCATCACCATGCTGCAGCTCGCGTTTTTCTACCTCGTGCCGTATTTCCTGATGCTTGCCTTTGGCCACCATGAGGTCGACTTTTTCTCGGTCATGGCCGCGAGCGCCTTTGTCCAGCTGCTGAGCTCTGCGGTCCCCCTGCCCGGTGGAACTGGTGGCGCTGAGGGCGGCTTTGCATTGTTCTTGGGTCATTTCTTTGGGTCGGCTTCGACCGCCGGCTATCTGCTGTGGCGCCTCATTACGTTTATTGCGCCGACCATTTTGGCTGCGCCCCTGCTGGGCCTTAAGAGCGCCCACAACGAGAGCATCCATGCGCGCTGGGATCGCGTGATGCGCAAGCTCGGCCGCACGCCTCAGACGCCCTCTGCGCCCACTAAGCCGCACCCCGCGAATGCTGTTACTGTTGATCCCAAGAAGCAGGCTCAGAAGGCTTCTGGGACCGCTAAGCCGGCTCATAAAGCCTATGTGCGCCAGACAGGCGATGGTATTCGCGTATCTCCGTCGGCACTCAATAAGAAGAAGCATCCCAAGTCGCAGTAGGGCAGTCGTGCGTTCTTCATGATGCGGGGCATATTTGTGCTGTATGGGGGATAATCCTCTTACGTAGATTATCTCTCATCTGTTGATGAATGCTCGCATATCGAAGGGACACGCCCATGGCAACCAGCAAACCGCGTCTTGATCGTCGCATCGTTCGCAGCCGTAATGCCATCCTTTCCGCTTTCGAGCGCCTGCTCATGGAAAAGCCGCTGGCAGACATTACGGTGAGTGCCATCGCGCGCGAGGCCAATGTCGACCGCAAGACCTTTTACGTTCACTTTGGTACGGTTGACGGCCTGCTCGATGCCATTGCCGTCGATGTGGTGGAGATGATTGTCGACTCGGTCGAGAAAACGCTTGCTTCAATGGACGGCGACACCAATGAGCGCGCTCTTGGCGCGGCGGCGACCTTCTTTAAAACCGTTAACGAGGCACTGTGCAACAATTTGGTGCTCAATCGTCAGCTGATCGAGAACATTCCGCTCGATGATTTTATGGCTCGTCTTCGTGCGCCGCTCGAGCACGAGATTGCCGAGCGCGATCTGCTGCCCCAAGGTCTCAAGGACGAGATGTTCGACTACTATCTGGCGTTTTTGCTGTCGGGTATTATCGGTATCTATCGCACGTGGGCATTGTCTGATGGCTCGGTTCCTATCGAGCGCGTCTCGGAGGTTGCCAACGACCTCACACTCAACGGCCTGTCGAGCCTGGAATCTCGCTTCGAATAGCATCGATAATTCAACAACTTAAAGAAGTTGCGGTGGAATAGGGATCGTTTGGTTATTGGAAGGCCGATCTAGTCCCTATTTCACCGCAACTTAGTAAAACTGTTTTGATGGTAAGGCGGAGCAGCCTCGAAGATGAGCCTCGAGACTGCTCCGCTTCATTTCTGAGCGTTTGTCGTGTAGAACAGCATTAATCGCCGTTTTTGAGCGTGCGGCCCTGCTTTTCGAACTTGTGCATGTCGCTATCGGCCATACCCTGTGACTTATCCTCGTGACGCTTGGCGTATAGCGGATCGTCGGAGTCGTTCCAGATGCGGTCGGCGACAGGTGACCATGCCTCGGCGGCAGCCTGGGTCTTTTCGCGCAGCTGCTCGGGTGACTCCTTCTCGATAAGATCGGTGCTCATTGCGCCACTCTCGGCAACCATTTTGGGTAGCACGTCGGGATTCTCGAGCATGGGGCATGGTTTGAGGTAGTTGTCGTTGAACGGCATGTTCTCGTAGTACTTCATAAAGAGGGGAGAGCGCAGCGCGTCGAGTAAGCTCACATCGTGGATGTTGGCGTTTGAGTAGTGGATGAACACGCACGGCTCCACGTCTCCGGCGGCGTTGATGTGCAGGTAGCGGCGGCCGCCGGCGATACATCCGCCTACAAACTCGCCGTCGTTTTGGAAGTCGAGCGTAAACAGCGGCTTCTTCTCACGCATTTCGCGGATAAAGTGATACATGTGCTCGCGCTGCTCGGGCGTGGGCATGAGCTCGGGGGTTGCATTGCGGCCAACCGGCATAAAGTGGAAGTACCAGCAGAAGAGTGCTCCCTCGTCGATCATCCAGTCCATGTTCTCCTCGGTAGCAACCGTATCGGCATTGGCGCTGGTCCAACAGGTGGAGATACCAAATGGCAAGTCGCGCTCGCGCAGGAGTTTCATGGCGTGCTCGATCTTTGCGTAGGTACCCTCGCCGCGACGGGCGTCGGTGGTGTGCTCATTGCCCTCGGCGCTGATGGCGGGGACAAAATTACCTACGCGAATCATATCGTCGCAGAAGGCCTCGTCGATCAGCGTGGAGTTGGTAAAGCAGGGAAACACGCAGTCCTGATGTTTTTCGCAAATTCTGATCAGGTCGTGCTTGCGGACGAGCGGCTCGCCGCCGGTATAGATGTAGATATGCGTACCGAGCTCTTTGCCCTGCGTAACGATAGAGTCGATGTCTTCGAACGAGAGATTCTGCTTGTAGCCGTACTCGGCGGCCCAGCAGCCCGTGCAATGCAGGTTGCAGGCGCTCGTGGGATCGAGCAGGATGGCCCACGGAACGTTGCACTGGTACTTTTCGCGGTTCTTTTCCTGCTCTGGCCAAGCAAGCAGGTTGGCGTCGACAATGAGGGTCTTAAGCAGTTTGGTTCGCATCTGGGGATTAAGGCTGAACACACGCATGATTAGGTCATACCAATTGCCGTGGCTCTTGATGACATTGGTGAATGCCTCGCGCTGTACGGGAAATACGCGATTGGGGACCAGCTTGTTCACGAGGTCCATGATTTTGTCGATGTTTTCTTGCGGGTTGTCGTCGAGATAATCGATGAGCTTGTTGAGCGCTGCACGCTCTGCTGACTGTGTAAGCGACATGGGTATATCCTTTCACGTGTGCTTACTGTGTGATAATACCCACTTGTGGATTAAACGAAGTCTAAAAATTTGTAATGTGTCTATTCAACGAATCAATTTAATTTGGGGTGAAGCGTTATACCTTACGCTCTCTAAGTTGCGGTGAAATAGGGTCAGATAGGGGGCGCGGACGATTTCTTGGCCCGTGCCTAGGCGTGTCCATTGGAATCCTCCGATGCGCCTTCGCGCGCTCGCATGACCTCGATACCATGCGAGCGTGCGAACTCGACGAGCTCTGCGTTGCGGGCGTTTATGGTGCCGAAGGCGGTGGGGCACACGATAAGACGCACGCAGTGGACGAGGAGCTCTTTGGCGCGGGCTATGGTTTTATCCCCGATCGGCTCGAAGGCGCGCTCGGCCACGCATTCCGTCGCCAGGTCGCGCGCGAGCTCGCAGTCGATGTCCCCTTCGTGCAGAACGCCCGCGTAGAACGCCTTGCCCTGCCGGATGAGCTGGCGAAACACAGCCGACCCCGTACCTGCGCCGGCGATGACGAACGTGTGCGCATCGCCGTGTGGGCGCCCAATTTCCACGCTGCCGAAGCGCTCGTTGAAGGTGCCATGTTGAAGGCCGTAGAGCTCGCCAATCGTCTCGCGCGTGAATATGTCCTCGGGTGCGCCGGCGCGGAAGACCCGGCCGTCCTTCACGCAAATCACCTTGTCGGCGCTTTTCTGCGCGAGCTCGAGTTCGTGGATGGACATGATGACAGCCACATTCCGCGATTTCGCAAGGTGGCGAAGTATTCGCAGCAGGTCGATCTGGTAGCGGATATCGAGATACGACGTGGGCTCGTCGAGCACGAGCACACGCGGATCCTGCGCGATGGCGCGTGCGAGCATGACGCGCTGGCGTTGCCCGTCGCTTATCTGCATGAAGTCGCACTCGGCGAGCTCTTCCACATGTGCGGTTTTCATGGCCTCATCGACCCGACTATGGTCGTCGGGCGAGAGTGTGCCCATTCGCCCGGTGTAGGGATGCCTTCCCGCCTCTACGATATCGCGGCAGGTGAGGAGCTCGGTCCGGGGGCGATCTGTCAGCATAACGGCAAGGTTCCTTGCGAACTCCGCCGTCTTCCATCGGGAAATCTCCCGCCCGTCGAGCTCGACCGCGCCGGCAAGCGGTGCCAGATGGCGTGTGATGGTTTTCAAGATGGTCGACTTGCCCGAGCCGTTCGGCCCGATGAGCGCCACGACGTCGCCCGCGCGAACCTCCAGATCGACGCCTTCGACTACGACCTTCTTGTCGTAGCCCGCCGACAGGTCGCTTATGCGGAAAAGCGGCGCTCCGTCAGCCTGCGTTTCGACCGGGGTTTCGAGGTTCGACTCCGCTCGGAGGAGGCGTTCCGCGCGCAGTTCCGCACGAGCCGAGAGTGCCTTCTGGCGCTTTCGTGCGAGCTCAGGACTGTCTAAGCATGGAATGTCCCTTCCGAGCGTTTTGGGCCGCGGCACGAATTCCCCCATCTACCTCACCCGCTTCTTCAACATGAGCGCGATAACCACCGGCGCGCCGAAGATGGCGGTGACGGCGCTGATGGAAAGCTCGACGGGAGAGAACAGCGTGCGCGCGATCAAATCGCAACCCGCGCAGAAGATGGCGCCTCCCAAGAAGCACGCAGGAATCACGCGGATGGGCTTCGACGACTTCAGCGCCGACTTCACGAGATGCGGAACCGCGATGCCTACGAACGACACCGGACCAGCGAACGCGGTCACGCAGGCGGAGAGCATGCTCGCTAGAAGGACGAGCACCACGCGGAAGCGTGCGACGTTCACGCCGACGCTTTTCGCGTAGGCTTCTCCCAGCTGGAAGGCGGAAAGGGGCTTCGATATCGCGAATACGCATGCGCTCACGGTGATCACCACGACCGCGATGACCGCGATGTCGTCCCAGCTCGAACCCGAGAAGCTACCCAAAGACCAGTTGTGCAGGTTCACGATGGACTGGTCGTCGGCGAAGGCGATGAGAAAGTTCGTCGCCGCCGAGCAGATGTATCCCACCATGATGCCCGCCACGATGAGCATGGCCATGGAACTTATGCGCCGTGCGATGAGGAGCACGAAGCCGATGGTGATAAGCGATCCCAGAAACGCTGCGGCCACCATGGCCGGCGAGGACATGGCCTGGTTCGCGCCCAGAAGCACGATCATCGTAAGCGCGACGACGAACTTTGCGCCCGAGGAGACGCCCAAGATGAACGGGTCGGCGATGGGGTTGTTGAAAAACGTCTGCAGCAGGAACCCGGAGAGCGAAAGTGCCCCGCCGAGAAGCACGGCTGAAAGCACGCGCGGCAGGCGAATCTCCCAGATGACTTGGCTTTCCATGGAATTGGCCGCGCCGCCCGAAAGGATGCCGGGGATGTGGTCTGCGGGCACGAGCACGCTCCCGATGCACAGGTTGGCCCCGACGAGCACGATGAGGACAACAGCGAGCAGCGCCGTCACGACGCGACACCGCGCGGCGCGCCCCGATTCGTCGTATGTCATGGAAAGCCGGCTTCTCATGACGCTAGCCAAGCTTCCTCAGATAATGGAAGTCGCTCGCGTCATCGCCGGTGAACGCCCCGTGCAGCTCGTCGATAATGTCGGCGGTAGAAGTCATCTGCTGGTACATGTCGGCGCTTGTGACCCAGACGTTGCCGTTCTTCACGGCTTTGAACTGCGACAATAGCGCGTTTTTGCCTACGAAGTCTTTCAAGGTGGCAACCGATTCGTCGATGGTGCCGTTGTAGACGATGATGTCGGCATCCTTCGCCGTCGCGTAGAAGCGCTCCATTTCGAGCGTTACTGACGAACCTGACGTCGACGCCGTCTGCGCGTCATCGAGCGCGTAGCTGCCGCCTGCAAGCTCGATCATCTGCGCCACGTAGTCGCCCGCCCGCCGCGTGACGGCGGCCCCGTTCGAGTTAATGTAGAAATACGCCACGGTTTTACCTGACGACGCGAGCCTCGACGTTTGCTCGACGCGGGCCTTCTGCTCGTTGAACAGGTGCGCGGCCTCGTCTTCCTTGTCGAACAGGACGCCGAAAAGCTTAATCCACTCGACGCGCCCGAGTGCTTCGGGCTCGCTCGACGACTGTTCGGTGAGCACGACGAGCCCGAGCTTCTGCAGCTTTTCCTTCACATCGGGCGTGTGGTTGATCATGGTGTTCTCGATGGCGAGCGTGCAGCCCGAGGCCGATATTCGCTCGTAGTCGGGCGCGCTGTACTTGCCGCCGTAGGCGATCGCCCCACTTTCGAGCGCGCTTTTGAAGCCCGCGACCGAGCAATCGTTAGCCTTCGTGCCCGACATGAGGATATTGTCGTTCGCATCGAGCGCGTCGACCAGGCACATCGTCGCCGACGACACGAGGTACACCTTGTCGGCGGGGCGCCTTATGACCGCGATGTCGGAGCTCAACCCATCAGGTACCTTCGCATCTTGTGGCACCACGAGGAAGCGCTCCCCGTTCGAAATGCAGATAAGCCGCAGGCCGCCTTCGAACTCGTCGACAGTGAAGTGCTCGGCGTATTCAAGCTGAAGCGTCCCCGTCGGCTTCCAGCCGCAGCCCAAATCGGCGTTGTGGAAGTCGGCCGCGGCGCTTGAAGCCGTTCCCGCAGGGGAGCCGCCGCTTGCTTCGTCGCCCGATTTCTCCTTCATGGTGGATGAGTCGAAGTGGAGCGTGTAGTCGATGGTGTGCGGCGTCGACATGGCGACGGTCTCGGCCGACACGGCGATGTCCTCGTCGAGCGTGACGGGTATCTCGAACGTGGAGTCGCCGCCGTCGTTTACGGGCGCGTAGTCCACGCCGTTGACGGTCATTTTGTCGTAGTTCGAACTCGACCAGGTGATGGTCGCGGTGTAGGTGTCGCCATCCTTCACAATTGTGGTGGGTGAGGCGATGCTTGCGCGTCCTGACCCACCGGAAAGCGAGACGCTCACAGTGTATTCCTGAGAGCCCGCCGTGCCACCGGTCGCGTCCGGGCTCGCACTGCACCCCGCGAAGGGAAGCGCGAGCAGGGCGACGAGAACGCAGGCGATCGCGCGCGCCGCGATGCTGCGGCACTTCCTGTTTTCCCCCTTGGGAAGAATCGACCGCATGGCGTTACTTCAGTGCGTCGGCGCGCAGATCGACGCCGGCGGATTCGAATACGAGCGTGCGGTCGTACCACCGCTCCCTTTTAATGCTCCACGCAGCGCAGGCGGTGTCCTTGTCGAGCGCTTCAACGGGCACGTCGTAGGTGTACTTGCCTTCCGCGTTTTCCACATAGGGGATGAAGTCGGCCTCGCTCGCGGCGGCAGCCTCGTCGCCCGTGCCCATGAAGAGCTTGCCGTAGCCCGTGCCGGAAAGCGTCATCACGCAGTGCATGGAGCCGTTTTCCACGATGAGCTGGGCGTCCACAATTCTGAACATGTTCGAGCTGGAATCTACGGTGATCGGATAGGTGCCGTCGGCCACCTTGTCGGCGGTGATGGGGGCAGCGCTTGCGCCCTCGGGCGCATCGGCCGCCTGTTCGGTCTTTTCCTGGGAATCGGCATCGCTTGCCTTTGCGCTGTCGATTGAATTTCCGCCGCAGCCGACGAGCGAGAACGCGAAAAGCGTCGCTGACAGGGCGAAGGCGAGGGTTTTCTTCAACATGGAGGGGGTTCCTTTCAATCGCTTCGACCGCCCGCGCCGTGCGGTGGGCGGGCGGGATGCGAATGCAACGGGCATGCGCCGTCAGTCGGGGAAGGCGCATGCCCGTTGCACGGGGACGCGACCGGCGCCCCCGTGCGCGGCGAGTTTACAGCTTGGCGATGGCGTCGTCCACGTGCGAGACGTAGATGTCGTCGACCGCGACGTTCTGTCCCAGACCCTGGAGCAGGCATGTCACTTCGAAGCCGGCGGCCACGAACTTCGCAGCCCAGCTGTCGGGGTCGGTCTCGTCTGCCATGTCGTTATTCGCGTGGTCGCCCGCGACCACCATGAACGGCGCGAGCACGGCCTTCTTGTAGCCTGCGGCGCTCGCGGCGGCGATAACATCCTCGCAGGTCGGTTCAGCCTCGACGGTGCCGACGAAGAACTGCGTCAAGCCCTCGTTCTTAAACACTTCCTGCATCTTGGCATAGTCGGCGTTGGAATCGGCTTCGGTGCCGTGGCCCATGAGGCACAGCGCCGTCTTGCCGTCGTCGAAGGACGCCATGTTCTCCTTAATGGCTGCGGCCACCTTCTTGTAGTCGTCGTCGGAGGTGAGCAGCGGGTCGCCGAGCGAGATCTTGTCGAACTTGTCGGCGTACTTGTCGAGCTCGTCTTTCACGTCGGTGTATTCCAGGCCACCCATGAGATGCGTCGGCTGCACGACGATTTCCTTCACGCCGTCTTCCACGCAACGGTCGAGCGCCTCGGTCATGTTGTCGATCGTGATGCCGTCGCGCTTCTTCAGCTTGTCGATGATGATCTGCGCGGTGAAGGCGCGGCGG